>NZ_JBEPBI010000236.1:0-11777 GCF_040299045.1 Streptomyces sp. NPDC001027 | reverse complement strand
CTCGCCGCCACCGACGTGGCGGTCGTGATGAAGCTGGGCCGCACCTTCCCCAAGGTGCGGCGCGCGCTGGAGGCCGCGGGACGGCTGGACGAGGCGCGGTACGTGGAGCGGGCCACGATGAGCGGGGAGCGGACCGGCGAACTGGCCGACGTGGACCCGGAGTCGGTGCCGTACTTCTCGGTGGCGGTGCTGCCCAGCCGGGTCGACGCCGAGCGTCCCGTGCGGCCCCGGGGAGACGTCGTGGTGGTCGGCACCGGGCCCGCGGGCCCGTTGTGGCTGACGCCCGAGACGCGGGCCGCGCTGGCCGCCGCCGACGATCTGGTCGGCTACACCGCCTACCTCGACCGGGTGCCCGTGCGGCCAGGACAGCTGCGGCACGGCAGCGACAACCGGGTGGAGTCCGAGCGCGCGGAGTTCGCCCTGCAGCTGGCGGAGCGCGGACGGCGGGTGGCCGTCGTCTCCGGCGGCGACCCGGGGGTGTTCGCGATGGCGACCGCCGTCCTGGAGGCCGCCTCGCAGCCCGAGTACGCGGACGTGCCGGTGCGGGTGCTGCCGGGGGTGACCGCCGCCAACGCGGCCGCCGCCCGCGCGGGCGCCCCGCTCGGCCACGACTACGCCACGATCTCCCTCTCCGACCGGCTCAAGCCGTGGGAGGTGATCGCCGAGCGGCTGCGCGCGGCGGCCTCGGCGGACCTGGTGCTGGCCCTGTACAACCCGGGCTCGCGCAGCCGCACCTGGCAGGTGGGCAAGGCGCGCGAGCTGCTGCTGGAGCACCGGGCGCCGGACACCCCGGTGGTGGTGGCGCGGGACGTCGGCGGCCCCGGTGAGCGGGTGCGGATCGTGCGGCTGGCCGATCTGGACCCCGCCGTGGTCGACATGCGGACGATCCTGCTGGTGGGGTCCTCGCAGACCCGGACCGTGCGGCGGGGGGACGGCGAGCAGATCGTCTGGACCCCTCGCCGGTACCCCGAGGCGTGAGCGTGCGCGGCGCCGGGCGACCGGCGCCGCCGCGGGCGTGCGGGTCGCCCGGCAGAGGGCCGTCAGCCCGGCGACCGCCCCTCACGGGGACGTCCCGCGTGGGAGCGGCGCAGTCGTCGGCGTCACGGGGCCTGACGTCGACACACCGCACCCCTCAGCAGCGCGGCCCGGCGACCAGGCGTTCCGCCACCCGGCGGGCCGCCTGCCCGACCGCCCGCACACCCACACCGGCGACCGGCCGCCGCTCCTCCGGCGTACGCCACACGACCACAAGCCGCACCGCGGCTCGCACCGCGTCCCCCAGCGCCACGAAAACGCCCGGCACGGGCCCGGGCCGGGCCCCGCGACAGCCGCCTCGTCAGGCGCGGGGCGCGAGGGCGAGGCGTTCTGTGACCCAGCGGGCCGCCCGGGCGGGGTCCCCGACCTCGGGCACGCCCTGCGGGACGGCGGGCCGCCGGACCACGACCACCGGCAGTCCGGCCTCACGCGCCGCGGTCAGCTTCGGCGCGGTCGCCGCTCCTCCGCTGTCCTTCGTCACCACGACGTCGATGCGGTGGCGGCGCAGCAGCTCCCGCTCGCCGTCCAGGGTGAAGGGACCGCGGTCGAGCAGGATCTCGCCGTGCGCCGGGCGGGGGGCCTCGGGCGCGTCGACGGACCGCACGAGGAACCACAGCTCGTCCAGGTCGGCGAACGCGGGCAGGCCCATCCGTCCCGTGGTGAGGAACACGCGTCGGCCGAGCGCGGGCAGCAGCCGGGCGGCGTGCTCCAGCGAGTCCGCCTCGTGCCAGCGGTCGCCCTCGACGGGGACCCAGCCGGGACGGCGCAGGGCGAGCAGGGGAACATGGGCCGTGGCGGCGGCACGCGCCGCATGGAAGCTGATGGTCCCGGCGAAGGGGTGGGTGGCGTCGATGAGCGCGTCGACGGCCCGCTCGCGCAACCAGGCCGTCAGCCCCTCGCTCCCGCCGAAGCCGCCGACGCGGACCTCGCCCGGCGGCAGCCGGGGACTGGCCACCCGTCCGGCGAGGGAACTGGTCAGCTCCAGGCCGGGCGTGCCGTGCAGCAGCTCGGCGAGGCGGCGGGCCTCCGTGGTTCCGCCGAGAATCAGTACGTGCACGAGAGTCCGGATCCGATCATGAGCAGTGACATGGCAGGCGAGGGCGGCCCGAAGGGCGGCCGCGGCGCCCAACTCAAGCACACCGGTCTGCGGCCCGGCTGGACGACCGGCGCCTGCGCGACGGCGGCCACCACGGCCGCCTACACCGCTCTGCTGACCGGCGGGTTCCCCGACCCGGTGAGCATCACGCTGCCGAAGGGGCAGACGCCGGCGTTCGCGCTGGCGGCCGAGGAGCTGACGGACGAGTACGCCATGGCCGGGATCGTGAAGGACGCCGGCGACGATCCGGACGTCACGCACGGGGCGCTGGTGCGGGTCACGGTGCGGCTGCTGCCGGCCGGGGCCGGGGTGGTGTTCCGGGCGGGGCCCGGCGTGGGCACGGTCACCCGTCCCGGCCTGCCCCTGCCGGTCGGGGAACCCGCCGTCAACCCGGTCCCGCGCCAGATGATGCGCGACCACGTGGCCGAGGTGGCGGCCCGGCACGGCGGTGCCGGCGACGTCGAGATCACCGTCTCCGTGGACCACGGCGAGGAGATCGCCCGCTCCACCTGGAACCCGCGGCTGGGCATCCTCGGCGGTCTGTCCATCCTCGGCACGACCGGGATCGTCGTGCCGTACTCCTGCTCGGCGTGGATCGACTCCATCCGGCGGGGGGTGGACGTGGCGCGGGCGTCGGGCCGCACGCACGTCGCCGGGTGCACGGGGTCGACGTCGGAGCGGACGGTCCTCGCCGAGTACCGGCTGCCCGAGGACGCCCTGCTCGACATGGGCGACTTCGCCGGCGCGGTCCTGAAGTACGTCCGCCGCCACCCCGTGGACCGTCTGACGATCTGCGGCGGCTTCGCCAAGCTCTCCAAGCTCGCCGCGGGCCACCTGGACCTGCACTCCGCCCGTTCCCAGGTCGACAAGGGCTTCCTCGCCGAGCTGGCCAGGCGGGGCGGCGCGGACCCGGCGCTCGCCGCGGAGGTGGCCGACGCCAACACGGGGCTCGCCGCGCTCCAGCTGTGCGCCGCGGCCGGCGTTCCGCTCGGCGACCTGGTGGCGCAGGCCGCCCGTGACGAGGCGCTGGGCGTGCTGCGGGGGGCGCCGGTCGCGGTCGACGTCATCTGCATCGACCGCGCGGGGACGGTGGTGGGCCGCAGCACGGTGGCCGGACCGTAGACCCGCGGCCCCCGCATTCGCGCGCTTTCGGGGCCGGGGCGGCGGGCGTTCAGCAGATGTGGCGGTCGCGGTCCGGGGAGTAGAGGTGGCTGTCGCGGAACTGCTCCGCTCCGAGCGTCCGGCCGACCATGATGACGGCCGTGCGCAGCACCCCCGCCTCCTTCACCTTGCCGGCGATCTCGTCGAGCGTGCCGCGGATGATCAGCTCCTCGGGACGCGAGGCGTAGGCGACGACGGCGGCGGGGCAGTCGGCGCCGTAGTGCGGAAGGAGCTCGCCGACCACCCGGTCGACGTACCGGGCGGCGAGGTGCAGCACGATCAGCGCGCCGCTGCGCCCGAGGGTGGCCAGGTCCTCGCCCTCGGGCATGGCGGTGGCGCGGTGCGCGATCCGGGTGAGGATGACGGTCTGACCGACGGTCGGCACCGTCAGCTCGCGCCCCAGGGCGGCGGCCGCGGCGGCGAAGGCGGGCACGCCGGGGACGACCTCGTAGGGCACGCCGGCCGCGTCCAGCCGCCGCATCTGCTCGGCGACGGCGCTGAACACCGAGGGGTCCCCGGAGTGCAGCCGCGCCACGTCGTGTCCCTCCTCGTGGGCGCGTACCAGCTCGGCGGTGATCCGGTCGAGGTCCAGGTCGGCGGTGTCCACGAGCCGCGCGTCCGGCGGGCACTCGGCGAGCAGCTCGCGCGGGACCAGGCTGCCCGCGTACAGACAGACCCGGCAGGCGGCGAGCGTGCGCGCGCCACGCACCGTGATCAGGTCGGCGGCGCCGGGCCCGGCGCCGATGAAGTACACGGTCATCGGTCTTCTCCCGCAGAGGTGTCGAGGGTCTTGTGGACGGCCCACTGGGTCACCGGCATCGCCTGCC
This sequence comes from Streptomyces sp. NPDC001027, assembly GCF_040299045.1. NCBI lineage: Bacteria > Bacillati > Actinomycetota > Actinomycetes > Kitasatosporales > Streptomycetaceae > Streptomyces > Streptomyces sp. NPDC001027. The sequence continues at coordinate 7,658 of NZ_JBEPBI010000236.1, read as the reverse complement.
GCCAGCCGGTGAAGGCGCCGACGGGGACGGCCTGCGCCACCGCCAGCCGCACCAGCTCGCCGCCGTGACGCCGGTGGGCCTCGGCGAGCAGCGCCTCCGATTCCAGCGTCACCGTGTTGGCGACCAGTCGCGCGCCGACCGGCAGCGCCTGCCAGCATGCGTCGAGCAGGCCGGGAGCGGTGAGCCCGCCGCCGACGAACACCGCGTCGGGCGGCGGGAGTTCGGCGAGGGCCGCGGGCGCCGCGCCGGTCGCCACGCGCAGGCCGGGCACTCCGAGCCGGTCGGCGTTGCGGACGATGCGCGCGGCCCGCGCCGGGTCGCGTTCGACGGTGACCGCGCGGCACGAGGGGTGCGTGCGCATCCACTCGATCGCGATGGACCCCGAGCCGCCGCCGACGTCCCACAGCATTTCGCCGGGGGCGGGGGCGAGGGCGGCGAGCGTGGCCGCGCGGACATGCCGCTTGGTGAGCTGCCCGTCGTGCTCGTACGCCTCGTCCGGCAGTCCGGGGCCCGCGCCGAGCCGGAGTGCGTCGGGGGCGCGGCGGCACTCGACGGCGACGATGTTGAGCGGGTCGCCGAGCGGTGCGTCGGCGGGCCAGTCGTCGGCGGTGCGCGGCGCGCTCGTGCGTTCCCCCGGACCGCCGAGCTGCTCCAGGACCCGCATCGGGCTCGGCCCGAAGCCCCGGTCGCGCAGCAGGGCGGCGATCTGCGCGGGGGCGGCGGCGTCCGCGCCGAGGACGAGAAGCCGCCGGCCGGTGTGCAGGGCGGCGGCGAGGCGGGCGGTGGGGCGGCCGACGAGGGTGACGACCTCGGCGTCCTCAAGCGGCCAGCCCAGCCGGGCGGCGGCGAGGGAGACCGACGAGGGGTGCGGCAGCACGTGCAGCCGCGCGGGGCCGAGCTCCTCGGCGAGGGCGCGTCCGATGCCGTGGAACATGGGGTCGCCGCTGGCGAGGACGGCGATCCGGCGTCCGGCGTGCGCGGCGAGGAGGCCGGGGACGGCGGGTCGCAGCGGCGAGGGCCAGCGCACGCGCAGGCCCGCGCAGTCGGGCGGCAGGAGGTCCAGCTGGCGCGGGCCTCCGATCAGGACCTCGGCCGCGCCCAGCGCGGCACGGGAGGCGTCCGGGAGCCCCGCCCAGCCGTCCGCTCCGATCCCGACGACGGTGACGGCTGCGGCGCCGGCTGCGGTGACGGCGGGCGACGGTCCTGGTCGTGCGGGGGTCACTGCGCGCTACCTCGGGGTTCGTGGACGGCTCGGGGACGACAGGGGCGCACTCTACTGGGCGGTGGCCTGGGCGTTCCCGCCCGGGTGCCACCGCCCGCCTCCTGCCGCGCGGCCGCGGCGGTGCAGCTCAGGACCAGGCTGTCACCGTCAGGGTGAGGCCGTCGCCGTCAGGCCCAGGCTGTCACCGGCACGAAGGAGCTGTCCTGCCGGAAGAGGTCCGTGCCGTCGGACTGCTCCACGCGCAGCTGGTAGTTGTAGTGACGAAGGTAGTAGCCGGGGTAGTTGTACGACTCGAAGCGGACGGAGCCCGCGGCGGTGCCGGTGCGGGCGATGAAGGTGGCGTCCTTGGCGAAGGTCGACGTGCCGTCGTTCGCGTCGAAACGTCCGCGGAAGGAGTAGTGGCGCAGGTAGTTGCCGGCCGCGTCGCGGAAGGAGTAGGCGTTCGCGTCGGCGAGCCCGGCGACGACGGTGAAGGTGGCCGCCTGCTTCTCGGCGGCGGTGCTGGAGCCGGTCACCACGGGCAGGTTGAGCAGGGCGGACTGCTCCTGCCAGTAGCGGGTGGTGTAGTTGCCCGACCGCAGGGAGCGTGTGGCGTTCTTGGTCAGCGAAGGGCCGCCGGTCACCGTCTCCTTGATGACCGTGAAGTGGCGCGCCGTGCCGGAGATGCCGGGCAGCGCCTTGGGGGCGCTCCAGGTCGCGAAGGAGTCGTAGCTGTCGCTGTAGTAGTACTTGTGGTCGCCGTAGCCGTCGAAGAAGATCCGCCAGGCGCCGTTGTCGAGCTGGATGACGGTCGGGCCCTCGCGGTAGCTGCCCCAGCCGGCCCAGTCGCCGGTCTTCTTGATCGTGTAGGGGCCGGCGAGGTTGGACGCCGTGGCGTACTCGATGTACTTCGCCGTCTCGTTCTTGGTGAACGCGTGGTAGGTGGACCCGGTCTTCACGATGTACGTGTCGATGTGGTTGGCGCCGATGCCGGACAGCGCGACCGGTGAACTCCAGGCGGTGAGCGCGGAGTTGGTCGCCTTGAGCAGATACGGCGTGAAGATCCACTCGTCGTTCGTCGTCGAGCAGGACACGATGACGTTGACGCTGCCGTCGCTGTCGACGAAGAACTCCGGCGCCCAGGCGCGGGAGAGGTTGGCGATCGGGACCGTGTAGTCGTACAGGAAGGACCAGTTGACCCGGTCGGAGCTGCGGGCGAAGCCGATGGTGGTGCTGACGTCCTGCCAGGTGTGGGTGGTGTAGGTGATGTAGTAGTAGCCGTTGGTGTGCTTGAAGACGCTCGCGTCGCGGATGCGGTTGCTGGGCGGGGTGTACGCGGAGGCCTGCACCAGCCGGAAGTCGGTGGCGTCGTCGGACTGGTAGACGTTCACCGTCCCGTCGTTGCTGTCGAGGAACGGCACGATGGTGTAGCGGGTGGCCGATCCGGCGGCGGGCGCGGCGGCGAGGGCCGTGCCGAGCAGGCCGGGGGCCTCGCCGAGCACGAACGCGGCGGCGGGCAGGACGGCCATCGCGCGCAGCAGGGCACGGCGGGACGGGGCAGGGGGGCGTGTCGTCATGGTGCGGCTCTCCTACGGCTCAGAGTTCGACATCCCGAACACGGTCCGGAAAGTCGATCAGAAGCTAGGGGTGCGGCAGGAGCACGTCAATCCCCTGCGCAGGAACGCACGGCGCCTGTGGGGCGGCTGTGCCGTCGAAGGGTCCGCCCGCTCCGACCGGGACGCCCCGACTCGATGTCGTGCGCGCGCCGTTCCGCTGTCCGGCGGCCGCAGGTTACCGTGCGGTAGACGACGTCGTCCCGGAGGTGCCCCCGTATGACGCCCGACCGTGCCGCAGGTCTGACGGACACCGCACGCGCCCTCGCCGCGGGCGAGGTGTCGTCCCGCACGCTCGTCGAGCAGAGCCTCGCCCGGATCGAGGCGAGCCAGGGCGTCCTCAACGCCTTCCGGGTGGTGCGGGCCGAGGCCGCGCTCGCCGAGGCCGAGGCGGCCGACCGGGAGCTGGCGTCCGGCGTGCGCCGCCCGCTGCTCGGGGTCCCGGTCGCCGTCAAGGACGACATGGACGTGGCGGGCGAGCCGACCGCGTTCGGCTGCGCCGGCGACCACCCTCCCGTCGCCGAGGACGGCGAGGCGGTCCGTCGGCTGCGGGCCGCCGGAGCCGTCGTCGTGGGCAAGACGAACACCTGCGAGCTCGGGCAGTGGCCGTTCACCGAGGGCCCGGCCTTCGGCGCCACCCGCAACCCGTGGAGCACCGGGCACACGCCCGGCGGATCCTCGGGGGGTTCGGCCGCGGCGGTGGCGGCGGGACTGGTGCCGGCCGCCCTCGGTTCGGACGGGGCCGGCTCCGTCCGCATCCCCGCCTCCTGGACCCATCTGATCGGCGTCAAACCGCAGCGTGGCCGCATCTCGACGTGGCCGCGCGGCGAGTCCTTCCAGGGCATCACCGTCAACGGCACCCTGGCCAGGACCGTCGCCGACGCGGCCCTGCTGCTCGACGCGGCGGCGGGCAACCACGCACGCGACCCGCACCGGCCGCCCGCCGTCGACGCCTCGGCCGCGGTGCGCCGCGACCCCGGCAGGCTGCGGATCGCGCTGTCGCTGAAACCGCCGTTCACCGCCGTGGCGGCCCGGCTGCGGCCCGAGGTGCGCGCCCGGGTCCTCGAACTCGCCGACGAGCTGGCCGCATTGGGCCACACGGTCGAGGAGGCCGACCCGCCGTACGGGCAGATCGGCCTCACCTTCGTGCCCCGGGCCACCGCGGGCATCGCCGAGTGGGTCGCCGACGCACCCTTCCCCGCGCTCCTGGACCGGCGCACCCGGGACGCCGCCCGGCTCGGCAGGCTGCTCGGCGGGGCGCCGCTGCGGGCGGCCCGGCGCGCCGAGGCGGTCCTGCACCGCCGCGTCGGCGCCTTCTTCGACGGTTACGACGTGGTCCTCGCGCCGACGACGGCCGCTCCCCCGCCGCGCATCGGGGCCATGCTGGAGCTGAGCGGGATCGCCACCGACCGCGCCATGATCGCCGCGTGCCCGTACGCCTGGCCGTGGAACGTGCTGGGCTGGCCCGGCGTCAACGTCCCCGCGGGCTTCACGCCCGGCGGCCTGCCGGTCGGGGCGCAACTGCTCGGACCGGCGCACAGCGAGCCGCTGCTGTTCTCGCTCGCCGCCCAACTGGAGGCGAGGCTGCGCTGGCACGAACGGTGGCCGGACGAAGCGGTCGCCGACTCCCCGGCCGGACGACCGCCTTCCCCCCGTACCCTGTGACCATGGACGACGCGGCGATGGTCGGGCTCATGGGGCGGGTCACCGGGACGATCGGGCCGGGACTCGTCGGCGAGGTCATGGTCCGGGTGCGCGGCGGGGCGGAGCACTTCCTCGCCTACGCGACGGACGGCACGGCCCGCATCGAGTGCGGCGCCGTCGTGATGGTGGTGGAGCACCTGCCGCCGCGATCGGTCTACGTCACCCGCGCGTACGACAGTTGAGCCCACCGCGCCCCAGGTGAGAGCCGTTTCGTGCGGCTTCGGGAACGTAAGCGTCAAGATTGCAACAAGGATGCGCCGACGTCTTCAACCCGGGGCCGACGAGGCGCACACTCCCTTCGTTCGGTGCCGAAAGGGCACCATCACAAGGGGGCGTATGCCGATGATCATCGGCGTCGTTGCGGGGGTGGCGGTTGTCGCCGTCCTCGCGCTGATCGGTCTGTTCAAGATGATGTGGCGGGTCGCGGAGCCCAACGAGGCGCTCGTCATCTCCGGCTCCAACCACCGCACCGAGGGCCTCGAGGCGGGCATGGGTTTTCGCATCGTCACCGGGCGCGGAACGCTGGTGATGCCGGGCGTGCAGGTGGTGCGCAAGCTGTCGCTCGACCTGAACGAGACCGAGCTGCAGGTGGACTGCGTGACGCACCAGGGCATTCCGCTCCGGGTGCGGGGCGTGGTCATCTTCAAGGTGGGCGACGACTTCGTGTCGATCGCCAACGCGGCCAGGCGCTTTCTCGACCAGCAGAAGCTGATGTCGGAGCGGGTGCACAACGTGTTCGCCGGTCATCTGCGGTCCATCGTGGGCGGGTTGACGGTCGAGGACATGATCCGCGACCGGGACAAGCTCACCGGGCAGACCCGTGCCGCGTGCGGCACGGAGATGGAGAAGCTGGGCCTGATCGTGGACTCGCTGCAGATCCACGAGATCGAGGACCCGACCGGGTACATCAAGAACATGGCGATGCCGCACGCGGCGGCCGTGCAGCGGGACGCGCGCATCGCCCAGGCGGAGGCGAACCGGCTCGCCACCGAGGCGGAGCAGGCCTCGTTCGCCCGGATGGCGGAGGCCACGCGGGACAGCGAGATCCTCCAGGCCGGCTACCAGGCCGAGCGCGACAAGGCGGGCGCCAAGGCCCGTCAGGCCGGACCGCTCGCCGACGCCGCCGCCCGGCAGGAGGTCGTCGTCCAGGAGACCCGGGTCGCCGAACTCGAGGCCCACCGGCGGGAACAGCAGCTCCAGGCGGACGTCCGCAAGCCCGCGGACGCCCAGGCGTACGAGAAGCGCACCCTGGCCGAGGCCGAGCGCGACGCACGGATCTCCGCGGCCCAGGCCAAGGCCAAGGAGACGGAGCTCGCGGCGACCGCCGAGGCGAACCGCGTCAAGCAGGCCGCGGGCGCCGAGGCCGAGGCGACCAGGACCCGGGGTGAGGCCTCCGCGGCCGCCACCCGGGCCACCGGTGAGGCCGAGGCGGCGTCCGCGCAGGCCCGGGGTCTGGCGGCGGCCGAGGCGGCGAGGGCACAGGGTCTCGCGGAGGCGGAGGCGATCAAGGCCCGGGCCGCCGCGCTCGCCGAGAACCAGGAAGCGGTGGTCGCCCAGCAACTCGCCGAGAACTGGCCGGAGATCGTGAAGGCGGGCGCGTCCGCCTTCGGCAACGTCGACAACATGGTGCTGCTCAACGGCGCCGACGGCATGGCGGACGTGTTCGCCAAGGCGCTCACCATGGGCGGGACGGGACTCGGGCTGGCCCGGCAGTTGCTCGCCTCGATGAACCAGAACGGCCAGCCGGCCGGCGGGGCTCCGTCGCTGAACGGGTCGAAGGGACCGTCTTCGCAGAAGGTGCCGGTCGAGGAGAGCTGACACACCGGTGAGGCGCGGTCGCGGGGGCACGGCTTAAGGTGCCCCCGTGACCGCGTTTACCGATGCAGACGTCCCGGGCCGCTCCGGCCCCACCGCCACCGTCGAGGCCGACCCGCATGAGGTCGGCCGGGTGCGCACCGAGTACTCCCCCGCACACGACGGCGACCCGGATCCCGGCGAGATCGTGTGGACCTGGGTGCCGTTCGAGGAGAACGACGGCCGGGGCAAGGACCGTCCGGTGCTCGTCGTCGCCCGGGAGCCGGGCGGCACCTTCCTGGCCGTGCAGCTCTCCAGCAAGCGGCACGACGGCGACCGCGAGTGGGTGGCCATCGGCAGCGGACCGTGGGACCGGACCGGCCGCGACTCCTGGGTGGACGTCGACCGTGTGCTACGGCTGCACGAGGACGGCATGCGTCGCGAGGCCTGCGCGCTGGACCGGATGCGGTTCAACCTGGTGCGCCAGCGGCTCCACGAGCGCTACGGCTGGACCTGAGCCCCCGTCTGCCCCAGCGCCCGCTCGAAGGCCGTGCGAACCGTGCCGCCCGGCGTCCGGTCCAGCACCCCGAAGACCACATGGGCGAAGCGGTGCTCGAAGCGTCCGCCGGCCGCCAGCAGCGCCCGGAAGGCCTCCGCCACCTGTGCGGGGTCGTTGCGGAACACCCCGCAGCCCCACGCGCCCAGCACCAGGCGACGGTAGCCGTGCGCGGCCGCCGTCTCCAGGACCCGCTCGGCGCGGGCGGACAAGGCGCGCGGCAGCTCGCCGGCCCGCTGCGGCGTCGTGCGCAGCACCACGCCCGCGTTCGGCGCGGCGGCCGTCAGGAAGCCGACGGCGTAGGGCTCGTCGAGCAGACGGCCCCGGTCGTCGCGGAAGACGGGGACGGCCGGTGAGTGGATCACGCGGTCGGTGTAGAACGGGTCGCGGTGGGTGCGGTGGTGGTCGTAGAACCCCCTGGCCTCCAGCAGGCACGTGTGGAGTGCGGAGGCCCGGCACAGCGCCTCCTCCTGCGCCTGGGCCCCGTTGAGGAAGCCGCCGCCGGGATTGCGCGCGGACGCGAAGTCGAGGACGGCGACCGGTCCCCCTCCCAGCCCGACGGCCGGCTCTCCGTGTGCGGAGGCGCCGACCAGCCGGCGGGCGGCCTCCAGACTGCTCTCGCCGGTGACCTCGATGCGCAGGTCCGCCGGGGCGGCGGCGGGCACGTCGACCGGACCCGGTCCCGCCGTCCGCGTGCCGGCCCGGGCGGCCTCGACCGCCGCGGCGAGGGACACCGGGCGCCCGTCGGGCGCGCGATAGCCGCCGGCGGCGACGATCCCCACCGTCTCCC
>NZ_JBEPBI010000235.1:0-11904 GCF_040299045.1 Streptomyces sp. NPDC001027 | reverse complement strand
CCCGAAGTTTCGGGGGGCGGGCCCTTCGCCGTGGATCACACCGCCGACGCGCGCCGACGGTCAGCGGGTCAGGCCTCGAAGACCTCGCGGACCAGCTGCTCCTGCTCGGCCTGGTGCCGCTTCGCCGAGCCGACCGCCGGGGACGAGCCGTGCGGCCGGGAGATGCGGCGCAGACGCTCGCCGTGCGGGATGTCGGCGCCGACCGCCAGGTCCAGGTGGTCGATCAGGTTCAGGGCGATGAACGGCCAGGCGCCCTGGTTGGCCGGCTCCTCCTGCACCCACAGGTACTTCTCGGCGTTTGGGTACTTGTTGACCTCGGCCTGGACCTCGGCGCCGGGCAGCGGGTACAGCCGCTCGAGGCGGATGATCGCCGTGTCCGTGATGCCGCGCTTCTGCCGCTCGGCCTCGAGGTCGTAGTAGACCTTGCCGGCGCAGAAGACGACCTTCTTGACCGCGTTCGCCTCGACCGACGTGTCGCCGATGACCGGGCGGAACTGGCCCGTGGTGAACTCCTCCGCCTTCGACGCGGCGGCCTTCAGACGCAGCATCGACTTCGGGGTGAAGACGACCAGCGGCTTGTGGTGCGGGTTGTGCACCTGCCACCGCAGGAGGTGGAAGTAGTTCGACGGGAGCGTGGGCATCGCGACCGTCATGTTGTTCTGCGCGCACAGCTGGAGGAAGCGCTCGACGCGGGCCGAGGAGTGGTCCGGGCCCTGGCCCTCGTAACCGTGCGGGAGCAGGAGCGTGACGCCGCTCGTCTGGCCCCACTTCTGCTCGGCCGCCGAGATGTACTCGTCGACGACCGTCTGCGCGCCGTTGACGAAGTCGCCGAACTGCGCCTCCCACATCACGAGCGCGTCGGGGCGGGCCAGCGAGTAGCCGTACTCGAAGCCCATGACCGCGTACTCGGACAGCAGGGAGTTGTAGACGTTGTAGCGCGCCTGCTCCTCGGCGAGGTACTGGAGCGGGGTGTGCTCCTCGCCCGTCTCACGGTCGATGAGGACCGCGTGACGCTGGCCGAACGTGCCGCGCTGGGAGTCCTGGCCGGACAGCCGGACCGGCGTGCCCTCGAGGAGGAGGGAGCCCACCGCGAGGGTCTCGCCCATGCCCCAGTCGATCGTGCCGTCCTCGACCATCGACGCCCGGCGCTGCAGCTGCGGCAGCAGACGCGGGTGGACGTGGAAGTAGTCGGGGATGTTGACCTGCGACTCGGCGATCCGCTTGACGGTCTCGGCGGAGATCGCGGTGTTCACGGCGACCGGGAACTCCGCCTGCGGGTCCGACACCGGGCCCGCGCTCGGCTGGGCCGTGACGGCCTCGCGGACCTCCGTGAAGACCTTCTCCAGCTGCCCCTGGTAGTCCTGCAGCGCCTGCTCGGCCTCTTCCAGGGTGATGTCGCCGCGACCGATCAGGGACTCGGTGTAGAGCTTGCGCACCGAGCGCTTCTTGTCGATCAGGTCGTACATCAGCGGCTGGGTGAAGGCCGGGTTGTCCGACTCGTTGTGACCGCGGCGGCGGTAGCAGATGAGGTCGATCACCACGTCCTTGTTGAACGCCTGACGGAACTCGAAGGCGAGCCGCGCGACGCGCACGACGGCCTCCGGGTCGTCGCCGTTCACGTGGAAGATCGGGGCCTCGATCATGCGCGCCACGTCGGTGGCGTACATCGACGAGCGCGAGGACTCCGGGGCGGCGGTGAAGCCGACCTGGTTGTTGATGACGATGTGGACCGTGCCGCCGGTGCGGTAGCCGCGCAGCTGCGACATGTTCAGGGTCTCGGCCACCACGCCCTGGCCCGCGAAGGCCGCGTCGCCGTGCAGGGCGACGGGCAGCACGGTGAAGTCCGAGCCGCCCTTGTTGATGATGTCCTGCTTGGCGCGGGCGATGCCCTCGATGACCGGGTCGACCGTCTCCAGGTGGGAGGGGTTCGCGGCCAGCGAGACCTTGATCTGCTCGCCGTCCAGGCCGGTGAAGGTGCCCTCGGCGCCCAGGTGGTACTTGACGTCGCCGGAGCCGTGCATCGACTTCGGGTCGAGGTTGCCCTCGAACTCGCGGAAGATCTGCGCGTACGACTTGCCGACGATGTTCGCGAGGACGTTCAGGCGGCCGCGGTGGGCCATGCCGATGACGACCTCGTCCAGGCGCGACTCGGCCGCGCTGTCCAGCACCGCGTCCAGCAGCGGGATGACGGACTCGCCGCCCTCCAGGGAGAAGCGCTTCTGGCCGACGTACTTGGTCTGCAGGAACGTCTCGAAGGCCTCGGCGGCGTTCAGCCGGCGCAGGATGCGCAGCTGCTCCTCGCGCTCCGGCTTGGTGTGCGGGCGCTCGATGCGGTCCTGGATCCAGCGGCGCTGCTTGGGGTCCTGGATGTGCATGAACTCGACGCCGGTGGTGCGGCAGTACGAGTCGCGCAGCACGCCGAGGATGTCGCGCAGCTTCATCAGGGACTTGCCGGAGAAGCCGCCGACGGCGAACTCGCGCTCCAGGTCCCACAGGGTGAGCCCGTGCTCGGTGATGTCGAGGTCGGGGTGCTTGCGCTGGCGGTACTCCAGCGGGTCGGTGTCGGCCATGACGTGGCCGCGGACCCGGTAGGAGTGGATCAGCTCGAAGACGCGGGCGGCCTTGGTGACGTCGTCGTCGTGGCTGGCGTCGATGTCCTTGAGCCAGCGGACCGGCTCGTAGGGGATGCGCAGCGCCTCGAAGATCTCGTCGTAGAAGCCGTTCTCGCCGAGCAGGTAGTTCGCGACGACCCGCAGGAACTCGCCGGAGGCCGCGCCCTGGATGACCCGGTGGTCGTAGGTCGACGTGAGCGTCATGACCTTCGCGATGCCGAGCTTGTTCAGGGTGTCCTGGCTGGTGCCCTGGAACTCCGCCGGGTAGTCCATCGAGCCGACGCCCATGATGACCGACTGGCCGGGCATCAGACGCGGCACGGAGTGCACGGTGCCGAGGCCGCCGGGGTTGGTCAGGGAGACCGTGACGCCGGTGAAGTCGTCCATCGTCAGCTTGCCGTCGCGGGCGCGGCGGACGATGTCCTCGTAGGCCTGCCAGAACTCGAAGAAGTTCAGCGTCTCGGCCTTCTTGATGCCGGCGACGACGAGCTGGCGGTCGCCGTTGGCCTTCACCAGGTCGATGGCCAGGCCGAAGTTGACGTGCGGCGGCTTGACGAGGGTGGGCTTCCCGTCCTTGTCCGCGTAGTGCCAGTTCATCGACGGCATGGCCTTGATGGCCTGCACCATCGCGAAGCCGATCAGGTGCGTGAAGGAGATCTTCCCGCCCCGGGCGCGCTTGAGGTGGTTGTTGATGACGATGCGGTTGTCGAACAGCAGCTTCACCGGGACCGCGCGCACGGACGTGGCCGTGGGCAGCTCCAGCGAGGCGTTCATGTTCTTGGCGACCGCGGCGGACGGGCCGCGCAGCGTCACGAACTCGGGGCCCTCGGGGGAGGCGGGCGCCGCGGCGGCGGGCGCGGGCTTCGCGGCGGCGGCCGGCCTGGCCGCGGGGGCCGCCTTCACGGGAGCCGGCGCGGCTGCCGCGGGCTTCGGCGCGGCGGCCGGAGCCGGCACGGGCGCCGGAGCCGCGGCGGGCGCCGACGGGGCCGGGGCGGTGGTCGCGGGAGGCGCGGTGGTGGTCGCTGCGGCCCCCGCGGCCGCAGTACCCGCCGTAGCCGAGGGGGCAGCTGCCCCTGGCTTGTAGTCGGCGAAGAAGTCCCACCAGGCGCGGTCTACCGAATTCGGGTCCTGGAGGTACTGCTGATAGATCTCGTCGACGAGCCACTCGTTCGGTCCGAACGCGGCAGCGGGGTTCTTGCCCGCTTGGTCTGCGTCGGTCGAGATGCTCGATGCGTTACTGGGGGACTGTGGCGACACGGCGGCAACCGCCCTCTTCCGCTTCACAAGGTGATGGACAGCGGGAATAAAGGCTACGCCCCCCGGAGGGGGAGAGTCAGGCCGGGCCCGTCCATCGTCGCGTAAGTCACATCGGAGAGTGCGTTTCGGGGGTGGAAATGGCGGGAAACAAGCGCGGTTGCGCGTCAAAAGGGTGTGTTGATGCCCGTCACGCACGACGGGCGTGCGGACCCTTCGCCGACCTGCGTCGGCGCTCTGCCTGATCACACGTGTCCGACAGGGCGAACGCCGGTGGATCTTGCGGCTCCGCTTCGAACTTTACGTCAACTTGGGGCGGGTGACTCTCCCGGAAGAGTGACAAGAATCCGGCAGCCCCGCTCGGATTCGGCCACTCCGATCCGGCCTCCGTGAAGATCGACCGCCCAGCGGGCGATCGCCAGCCCCAGCCCCGTGCCGCCGTCGCTGCCCGGACCGTGCGGCCGCCGGACCGCGCCCCGGTTGAACCGCTCGAACACACGTCGCCACTCCGAGCGCGGAATGCCGGGCCCTTCGTCCAGGACCTCGAGTTCCAGCGACTCCGGCTGCGGACCGCGCCGCGCCTTCACCGTCACCCGTCCGTGCGGCGGGCTGTGCTTGACGGCGTTGTCGATCAGGTTGGCGACGACCTGGTGGATGCGCTCCGGGTCCGCGTGCGCGGTCAGCTCCGGCGGACACACGTCCAGGTGCAGATGGACGTCCGTACGGGTGTGGCTGCCGCCCGAGCCCATCGTGGCGCGCGCCGAGGCGACCATGTTGGCCTCCTTCAGCACGCCCGACAGGTACGGCCACACCTCGAAGCGCCGCCGGCGCAGCGGGACGACGCCGTTGTCGAGTCGGGACAGGTCCAGCAGGGTCTCCACCAGCCGCCCGAGCCGCTCGGTCTGCTTCAGCGCGGTGCGCATGGTCTCGGTGTCGGCCTCGGCGATCCCGTCGACGACGTTCTCCAGGACGGCGCGCAGACCCGCGATGGGCGTGCGCAGCTCGTGCGAGACGTTGGCCACCAGCTCCTTGCGCTGCCGGTCCTGCGCCTCCAGCTCGTCCGCCATGACGTTGATCGTCTGGGCGAGGTCGCCCAGCTCGTCCCGGCGGTTCTCGCTCACCCGGCGGGTGTAGTCGCCGTGCGAGATGGAGCGGGCCACGGTGTTCATCTCGTCCAGCGGCGCGGTCAGCGAATGCGCGACGAACTGCGTGATGAGCAGCGTCGCGACCATCGAGAAGACCGTGATGAAGCGGAGCTCCGTCTTGGTGTGCACCGCGATCATCGACAGACCCGTGGTGATCAGCACCGAGATGACGACCAGCGCGCCCAGCTTGGTCTTGATCGAGAACGGGCGCACACGGCCCCAGGGCTCCCCGGTTCCGGGAGCGGGGCTTCTGGGTCCGTCCGGCCCGGGACTCATGGCGTCGGGGTCTCCAGCGCGTAGCCCACGCCGTGCACCGTGCGGATCCGCTCGGCGCCGATCTTGCGGCGCAGCGCCTTGATGTGGCTGTCGACCGTCCGGGTGCCCGAGGCGTCCGCCCAGTCCCAGACCTCGGCGAGGAGCTGCTCACGGGAGAGCACCGCGCGTGGGGTGTTCGCCAGACAGACCAGCAGGTCGAACTCGGTGGGCGTGAGGTGCACGTCCTCCGAGCGCACCCGCACCCGGCGCTGCGCGTGGTCGATCTCCAGCTCGCCGAGCCGCAGGATCCCGCTGCGCGGCGTGGTCGCGGCGATCGCGGCCCGCTCCACCCGGCGCAGCAGGACGTGCACGCGTGCCGCCAGCTCCCGCATGGAGAACGGCTTGGTCATGTAGTCGTCGGCGCCCACGCCGAGCCCGACCAGCATGTCGGTCTCGTCGTCGCGCGCGGTGAGCATCATCACCGGCACCGGACGGGAGGCCTGCACACGACGGCAGACCTCCAGACCGTCGAAACCGGGCAGCATGATGTCGAGGATCAGCAGGTCGGGCTGCCAGGCCTCTGCCGTGTCGACGGCCGCCGGGCCGTCGCCCGCCGTTTGCACGAGGAATCCCTCGGCGCGCAGGCGGGCCGCGATGGCGTCGACGATCGTCGGGTCGTCCTCGACCACCAGGACGCGCCGCTGCGCGCCCGGTGTGGCGGTCGCCGTGCTGTTGTGTGCGGTGTGTGTCTGCTCCATCGCCCGCCCCTGAGTGTGCTTTCCGGAACCAGTGGGGTGATCCCATGTCTGCGCATGACTGCGGTTGACGCGTAAATGATCGGCGTCAGGGGTGCAGCGTACGGGGAGTCACCACGGCTTTGCTATCCAGGCCGGACGGCGAGATGCACGACGTCCGGCACTCCTCGGGCAACCGGGATCTCTTCGGTACGCACCTGACGGAACCCGGCATTCCGCAAGGTTCCCTCGAATTCCGGAGAGGGCCGGGCAGACCATACGGCCAGTACCCCGCCCGGTCTCAACACCCGTGCGCAGCCCGCGAGTCCACCGGAGGAGTACAGGCTCTCGTTGCCCTCGGTGACGGTCCAGTCCGGTCCGTTGTCGATGTCCAGGCATACCGCGTCGAATGTGTCATGAGTCTCATCGACGTAGTCGAGCAGGTCCATCGCCACGATCGTCGATCTCGGGTCGGCGAGCGCGGGCCCGGAAAGCGCGGCCAGCGGGCCGTCGAGGTGCCAGTCGATCACGGCACGCTCGCGCTCCACCACCGTGATCCCGCCCCAGTGCGGGTCGGCGGCCGCGTGGGCGAGCGAGAAGCCCACGCCCAGGCCGCCGATCAGCAGGCGGGGGGCCGCGCGGTCGTCCAGCGCCGCACGCGCCGCCTCCACCAGCAGCCGCTCCGAGCGGCCGTCCGAGGTGTCCATCAGGAAGCAGCCGTTGGCGATGATCTGGAGCAGCTTCCCGTGCCGGCGCAGGACCACCTCGCCGTAGGGACCCTCGCGACGGTCGAGCACTTCCGGGGCGTCGGGCATCTCGTACAGGGGAGCCATGCGGCCATCCTGGCAGTTCGCCGACGGCCGGGCGAGGAAATCCGGCTGCCGCGCGTGCAGTTGACGTATGGACGTGCGAGTCGCGCCCGGGGTGCATGAGAGGGGGATGGGAGGAGTCTCAGAGGTTTCTGTGAATCGGCCCCGGCGTGGCGCGGGTCACAGACAGAGGGCGTGCGAGACGCGAAGGGTGGGGGAAAACGGAAGGAGCGCGTCAGGTGGAACGCACGACCTCACCCGCTAGCCCGCCCCTGCCCGACGTCGCCGGTCTGCTGGACGGCATCCCCGGCCAGCGCGGCGTGCGGCCTGTCCCGCCGCACGTCGAACGGCCACGGGAGAGGCCAGGGGAGCGGCTCGCGCAGGGTCCGGCCGAGCCGCCCGCGCGGACGGACGCCGTCCCCCGCAAAGGGCGTCCGGCAGGCGTCCGCGTGCGGGTCCCCGTGCCCTTCACCCTCGCCTACGCGGCCGTCCTCGCCGTCACCTCGTACGTCGCCGCCCACGCCGACCCTGCCCTCGTCTACGCCCTGTACCAGGGCTCCAGCACCGATGTGGCGCATCTGCTGCAAACGCCGGCGCTGGTGCTCGCGGCCAGCGCGCTGTGGGTGGCGGGCGGCTTCGCCTCGTTCTTCACCCTCGCCTTCGTCGTCGTCCTCGCAGTGCTGGAACGGCGCATAGGAGGCGCCCGTACGGCCGTCGTCTTCCTGCTCGGACATGTGCTCGCCACCCTCGCGACCGAGGTCCCGGTGGGGCTGGCCGTGCTGGTGGGGCGGCTGCCCGACAGCTCGCTCCACCGTCTCGACTACGGCATCAGCTTCGGCGTCGCCGGGAGCGTCGGCGCGCTGGCCGGACTGCTCCGGCCGTGGCTGCGCGGGCTCCTGCTGGTCGGGTTCGGCGGGATGCTGCTGCAGGACCTGATCGCCTACACCGACCCGCTGACCAACTGGGGCCATCTGATCGCGCTGGCGACGGGCGTCGCCCTCTGGCCGTGGGTCCGGCGCTGGGATCTGCGGGCCGGGCCGGCCCGTCCTCGGCAGGCGGCGTCCCCGTCCGCGGCGTGAGCGTCGCGCGGGGCCGGCGCGTGAGCG
This sequence comes from Streptomyces sp. NPDC001027, assembly GCF_040299045.1. Lineage (NCBI taxonomy): Bacteria > Bacillati > Actinomycetota > Actinomycetes > Kitasatosporales > Streptomycetaceae > Streptomyces > Streptomyces sp. NPDC001027. Next base: position 3,989 of record NZ_JBEPBI010000235.1, on the reverse strand, counting down.
TCTGACCGACGCCGGGCGTCACCGGGCGCCGGCCGTCACCCGGCGCCGGCCAGGCGCCTCAGTCGTTGAACCGGACCGTGCCGTCCTCGCACAGCGTGGGGTGGAGCTTCATGGGGCCGTACTCGTCCACGTCGGACGGGCGGGGCGGCTCGGGGCCGTCCGGGCCCAGCCGGATCATCCGCTCGACGCGGCAGACCCGGAACACGCGGCCCTCCACACTGGCCTCGTCGGCCCGGCCGGCCGCCCTGAACGCCTCGGCGGCCCGCGCGTAGAGGCCCTTCTTGCGCTCGTCGAAGCGGTAGAGCATCGCCCAGACCCGGGCCATCCCCTCGTACAGCGCGCGGCGCGCCTCGTGCGGGGTCGCGGCCAGCGAGCCGAACGGCGTCCACTGCTCGCCCTCGCGTTCCGCCACCGAGAAGCCGACCGGCAGCCGGACCACGTCCGGGTGGGTCAGCGCCGCCCGCGCGGAGTCCTCGCGGACGTCGGCGGGGAAGCGGTCGCCCGTGTACGTGAAGTCGCGCAGCCCCAGCCGCAGCGCGCCCGCCATCGGTCCCTCGTCCCGGCCGGGGTCGAGGACGAAGCCCACGTCCGGCGACGGCGCGGCGCCCGGCTCCTCCCACGACGCGCCGGGGACCTCCGGGTCGGTGGGCCGGGGCGGCTCCAGCCCGTCGTCGCCGGTCCGGGCGAACTCGTCGCCGCGCACCACCCGGTAGCGCACCCCGAGGGCCTCGACCTCGTCGGCGGGGGCCCGCTCCAGCACGCCCACGGCGGTCAGCAGCTCGCGCCGCACGGCCGGATCGCCGGCGCCGTCCTTGGCCTGGAACCACAGGTGCGAGTTCAGTCCGTCCCTGGCCTGCTGGGGCATGCCGTCCACCACCGGCTTCAGCAGCCGCCAGCACGCCCCGTCGACGGCCGGGTCCAGGGCGGCGACGCCGAAGACGGGACCGCGCAGCGCGATGTGCGGGTAGCGCCTGGAGGCCTCGACGGCGTCCGCCTCGGTCACCCAGGCGACGGGGTCGTCGCGGCGGACCAGCTCCGCGTGGAGGGCGTCGAGACGTCGCTTCCAGTCATCGGTCATGAGCGCATTGTGGTCGGGGCGGCGGCCCGCTTCGGGGTGAATGCCGGAAGTGGGCGGGGTACGGGCAGGGGGCGCGGGGGGCGTGGCCCGTCGTGCGGCGGCATGGGATGCGCCCCCTCGGCCGGCGGACGTCGCCGCCGTGCGTCCCCCGTGAACTCCGCGCTCGCCGGAGACGACTCGACGCGCCGCGGCGGCGGCTCGTACAGTGCGCGCCCGCCGCGCGTCCGGCGCGCGTCCTTGTGTCGGGCACGCCTCCAGGAGCCCGCGCGTCCGGGCGCCCGCTATGTGTCCGGCGCCCTTCCAGGCGCCCGCCGCCTCGACCCGTCCGGCGCCCCTCCAGGCGCCCCGTCCGGAGCAGTGATGATCGCCCACAGCGAACGGGCCGCCCCGTGGGGAACATTCGGAGGCTCACGTGCATTGAGTCGGCATAGCTCAACTTGACTGCCGAAGGGGAGATCATGGCATCGACGTCCGCTCCGCTCACTCTGCCCGTGCTGCCTCTCGACGACGAGGTCGTGCTCCCCGGCATGGTGGTACCGCTGGACCTCAACGACGCCGACGTACGCGCCGCCGTGGAGGCCGCCCAGGCCGCCGCCCGCTCGGAGCCGGGCAAGCCCCGGGTGCTCCTGGTGCCGCGCATCGACGGCACGTACGCGAGCACCGGCGTGCTCGGCACCGTCGAACAGGTCGGCCGGCTGGCCGACGGCGACCCGGGCGCGCTGATCCGCGGCCGCGGCCGTGTGCGCATCGGCGCCGGCACCACCGGCCCGGGAGCCGCGCTGTGGGTCGAGGGGACCACCGTCGACCAGGCGGTCCCCGAGCCGCTGCCCGGTCATGTCGCCGAACTCGTCAAGGAGTACAAGGCGCTCGCCACCGCCTGGCTGCGCAAGCGCGGAGCCTGGCAGGTCGTCGACCGCGTCCAGGCCATCGACGACGTCTCGGCGCTCGCCGACAACTCCGGCTACTCGCCGTTCCTCACCACCGAACAGAAGGTGGAGCTCCTCGAGACCACCGACCCGGTGGCCCGGCTGAAGCTCGCCGCCCAGCAGCTGCGCGACCACCTCGCCGAACAGGACGTGGCCGAGACCATCGCCAAGGACGTCCAGGAGGGCGTCGACAAGCAGCAGCGCGAGTTCCTGCTCCGCCGCCAGCTCGAAGCCGTCCGCAAGGAGCTGCGCGAGCTCAACGGCGACGGCAAGGACGCGGCAGAGGAGTCCGACGACTACCGCGCCCGCGTCGAGGCGGCCGACCTGCCCGAGAAGGTCCGCGAGGCCGCCCTCAAGGAGGTCGACAAGCTGGAACGCTCCAGCGACCAGTCTCCCGAGGGCTCCTGGATCCGCACCTGGCTGGACACCGTCCTCGAACTGCCGTGGAACGAGCGCACCGAGGACCGGTACGACATCCAGGGCGCCAAGTCCGTCCTCGACGCCGAACACGCGGGCCTGGAGGACGTGAAGGAGCGCATCACCGAGTACCTGGCCGTGCGCAAGCGCCGCGGCGAGCGCGGTCTGGGCGTGGTCGGCGGCCGGCGCGGCGGCGCCGTCCTGGCCCTCGTGGGCCCGCCCGGCGTCGGCAAGACCAGCCTCGGCGAGTCCGTCGCGCACGCCATGGGCCGCAAGTTCGTCCGCGTCGCCCTCGGCGGCGTCCGCGACGAGGCCGAGATCCGCGGCCACCGCCGTACGTACGTCGGCGCGCTGCCCGGCCGGATCGTGCGGGCGATCAAGGAGGCCGGGTCGATGAACCCGGTGGTGCTCCTCGACGAGATCGACAAGGTGGGCTCGGACTTCAGGGGCGACCCGGCGGCCGCCCTCCTCGAAGTGCTCGACCCGGCGCAGAACCACACCTTCCGCGACCACTACCTGGAGGTCGAGCTCGACCTGTCGGACGTGGTGTTCCTGGCCACCGCCAACGTGCTCGAAGCCATCCCGGAGGCCCTGCTCGACCGTATGGAGCTGGTCCGCCTCGACGGCTACACCGAGGACGAGAAGGTCGTCATCGCCCGCGACCACCTGCTCCCGCGCCAGCTGGAGCGCGCGGGTCTCGCGGCGGACGAGGTCACCCTCGAGGAGAGCGCGCTGCGCAGGCTCGCGGGCGAGTACACCCGCGAGGCGGGCGTGCGCACCCTGGAGCGGTCCATCGCGCGGCTGCTGCGCAAGGTCGCGGCCCAGCACGAACTGGGCGAGCGGGAGCTGCCGTTCGCCATCGGGGGCGAGGATCTGCGCGGCCTGATCGGCCGGCCGCACCACGTGCCCGAGTCCGCCCAGGACCCGGCCGAGCGCCGGACCGCCGTGCCCGGCGTCGCGACCGGCCTCGCGGTCACCGGCGCGGGCGGCGACGTCCTGTACGTCGAGGCCTCGCTGGCCGACCCGGAGACGGGCGCGGCGGGACTGACCCTGACCGGTCAGCTCGGCGACGTGATGAAGGAGTCGGCGCAGATCGCCCTCAGCTTCCTGCGCAGCCACGGGGCCGAGCTGGAGCTGCCGGTGGGCGACCTCAAGGACCGGGGCGTGCACATCCACTTCCCGGCGGGCGCGGTCCCCAAGGACGGCCCGAGCGCCGGCGTCACCATGACGACCGCCCTCGCGTCCCTGCTGTCCGGCCGGCTCGTCCGCACGGACGTGGCGATGACCGGCGAGGTGTCCCTCACCGGCCGGGTGCTGCCGATCGGCGGGGTGAAGCAGAAGCTGCTCGCCGCGCACCGGGCGGGCGTCACCACCGTGATCATCCCCAAGCGCAACGAGCCCGACCTGGACGACGTCCCCGCGGAGGTGCTGGACAAGCTCGACGTCCACGCCGTCACGGACGTCCGCCAGGTGCTGGAGCTCGCGCTCGCGCCGGCCGCGAACGGCGCGACGCCGGAGGTTCCCGTGGCGGCGTGACGGACGCCGTGGGACGGACGAGGGCCCGGGAC
>NZ_JBEPBI010000234.1:0-11934 GCF_040299045.1 Streptomyces sp. NPDC001027 | reverse complement strand
ATGGCGTTGACGTTGACGTGGTGGGGGGCCCATTCGTTGGCGAGGGCTTTGGTGAGGCCGGTGATGCCGTGTTTGGCGGCGGTGTAGCCGGGGACGGTGATGCCGCCCTGGTAGCTGAGGAGGGAGGCGGTGAAGATGATTTTGCCGTGGCCGCGGGCGATCATGGCGGCGCCGACGGCGCGGGTGAGGGTGAACTGTGCGGTGAGGTCGACCTGGAGGACGAGGTCCCAGTCGGCGTCGGTGTGGTGGGCGGCGGGGGTGCGGCGGATGGTGCCGGCGTTGTTGACGAGGATGTCCACCGGCCGCTCCCGGCCCGCGAGGTCGGCGCCGAGGGCGCGCACGGCGTCGGGGTCGGCGAAGTCGGTGCTCAGGGCTTCGAAGGTGCGGCCGGCGGCGGTGACGTCTCTTTCGACGTCGCTGCCGGAGGTCTCGAGTGAGGCGCTGACGCCGATGACGTCGGCTCCGGCCTGGGCGAGGGCGCGGGCCATGGCGCGGCCGATGCCGCGGCGGGCGCCGGTGACGACGGCGAGCCTGCCGGTGAGGTCGAAGGCGTTCATGCGGCGGCTCCCTCAGCGGCGTCGGCGCCGGCGGTGCAGTCGACGAGGATCTTCATGACGTCGCCGCCGCCTTCGAGGGCCTCGAACGCGGCGGGCGCCTGGGTGAGGGGGACGATTTTGCTGATGAGTCGTTGGGCGGGGACGGTGCCGTCGGCGACGAGGGCGACGGCGTTCTCGAAGTCGGTGCGGTCGTAGAGGCGGGCGCCGACGAGGGTGAGTTCGCGCCAGAAGAAGCGGTGGAGGTCGATCTCGCGGGGGCGGGGGTGGATGGCGACCAGGCAGAGCCGGCCGCGCACGCCGAGGACGTCGACGGCGGTGTCGACGCCGCCGGCGGCGCCGGAGACCTCGAAGGCGACGTCGGCGCCGGCGTCTTCGGTCCAGGCGTTCACGAGGTGGGTGATGTCGGCGGTGGCGGGGTCCCAGGCGGTGAGGCCCAGCTGCTGGGCGAGTGCGCGTCGGTGGGGGCTGAGTTCGGCGATGCGGACGTCGGCCCCGGCGGCTCGTGCGACCAGGGCGATGAGGACGCCGACGGGTCCGCCGCCGACCACGACGACTTTCTCGCCCTCGCGCACGCCCGCGCGGCCGACGTCGTGGACGGCGACGGCGGTGGGTTCGACGAGGGCGGCGTGGTCGAGGGGGAGGGTGTGGGGGAGGCGGACGAGGGTGGCGGCGGGGACGGTCCAGCGTTGCTGCATGGCGCCGGGGGAGTCGATGCCGATGAAGTCGAGGCGCCGGCAGATGTGCTGGTGCCCGGCGCGGCAGGCGGGGCAGGCGTCGTCCCAGCGCAGGGGCATGACGGTGACGGCGTCCCCGGGCTGCCAGCCCTCGACGTCGGGGCCGACGCGGACGACGCGGCCGGACATCTCGTGGCCGAGCACGGCGGGCGCGGCGACCCGGGCGTCCATGTCGCCGTGGAAGATGTGCAGGTCGGTGCCGCAGATCCCGACGAAGGCGGGGGCCAGCTCCACCTCGCCGGTACCCGGCGGGGAGGTCTCGACGGACGCGGTGTCCAGCGAGCGGGCGGCGGTGTAACGGACGGCGAGAGTGGTCATCGAGTGCTCCAGGGCTTCCTTCAGCGGTTTTCTTCAGCGCGGACGCCGACGGTCAGCGGATGTCGGTGAGTCGGTAGAAGGCGGTCGCGGTACCGCGGAGCAGCGCGTCGACCTCGCTCTCGGAGCAGCCGTCGAGCAGTTCGTCCACGGTGGCCGCCCAGCGGTTCCAGCCGCCCGCGAGGTTCGCGACCGGCCAGTCGGAGCCGAACATCAGCCGGTCGGGGCCGAAGGCGGAGAAGAGGACGTCCCAGACGGGCCGGATGTCGGCGATGGTCCACGTGGCGTGGTCGGCCTCGGTGATCAGCCCGGACACCTTGCAGAAGACCTGCGGGTGCGCGGCGAGCCGTTGCACGTCGCGCCGCCAGTCCGCCAGCTCGCCGCGGGCGATGTCCGGCTTGCCCGCGTGATCGAGGACCTGGGGCAGGTCGGGGAAGCGTTCCGCCAGCGCGGTCGCCTGATCGAGCTGATGGCTGCGGACCAGGACGTCGTAGGACAGGCCGCGCCCTTCGACTGCGGCCAGCCCCCGCTCCACATCCGGGCGTTGCAGCCAGCCGGGGTCCGTCTCCCCCTGGACGAGATGGCGCAGGGAGCGCAGACGGCCGCCGCCGGGGCCTGCGAGCAGCCGGTCCAGGACGTCGCCGATCGTCGGCGACGTCAGGTCCGCCCAGCCGACGACGGCCCCGATCAGCGGTTCCTGCTGCGCGAGGGCGAGCAGGTCCTCGGTCTCGGGCACGTCCGGTATGCACTGCACGACCACCGTGCGGTGCAGGCGACGGCCCGCGATCGGCTGGGTCGCGGTGGTGCGCAGATCGTCAGGGGTGAAGGTACGGCTGATCGATGCCAGGGTGGGATCGTCGAGCCAGGGCTGCGGGCGGCGGTCGAGATCCCACAGGTGGTGGTGGGCGTCGACGAGAGCGGGGGCGGGGGTGGAGGTCACGTCGGGTTCCAAGTCAGTCGTCCGGTGCGGGCCGTGTCAGGCAGTGGTGTCGTCACCGGGCGGATCGAGGCGCCAGATCTCGGTGAGTTCCGTCCACTGACGTGAGTCTCCCCGGTCGGGCCACGGTTCCTGGCAGGGGTCGGTGAGCTTCCACCACTCCTGCGTCACCGGGTCCGCATCGAGGGCGGCCATGTCGGCGTCGAAGTCGTCGCCGTGGTGCTCGAGGTAGGCGAACAGGACGTCGCCGTGGAGGAAGATGCCGAAGTTGCGGATGTTCGCCCGGTGCAGGGCCGCTTCGACGCCCGGCCAGACCGCGGAGTGGAGGGCGAGGTACTCCTGGCGGTGCTCGGGCCGCAGCCGGATGGTCTGGGCGATGCGTTTCATGCCGTCTCCTCCGCCGTGCCCGGGGAGGGCTCGTCGGCCGTCGTGTCGAACGGGGTGCGATAGCTGGGGGCGTTGGTGCGCAGCGCGAGCCGCAGGACGAGCCGGATGCGGGTGGAGGCGGGCATCCGTACCGTCAGGAAGGCGCTGTCACAGGACTTCTCCGCCTCGGTGACGACCGGCTCGGTGTGGCTGTAGTCGTACATGTCGCCGATCCAGCCGTCGTCCGCGCAGGCGGTGTGGCGGACGCCGGTGATGGTGTGCTCGGCGAAGGCGCCCGCCTGCACGATCACCGTGCGGTCGGTCTCGGGTGAGAGGTTGACCAGTTCGACGGTGGTCGCCTCGGGGTCGATGCAGGTGACCAGCGCGGCGACGTCCGGCGGCAGGCCGGCGCGGCGGGCCTCGGCGTCGTGGTAGCGCAGCCGGGCCTGCTGGAGGCCGCCGTTGTACATGACCTGGGGGCCGCCCCAGGTCAGCTGGACGAGGGCCTCGGTGGCGACGGGGTTGCACTGCTGCCACACGTGGATGTCGGCCTCGGGGACGTCCAGACCGGAGTAGCGGTCGATGCGCCGCAGTCGGTGGCGGACCTGGGCCTGCGCGGCGGCGAGGATCCGCTCCGGGTATCCGGGGTCGTCGCCGGCGAGGAACGCGAACCACGCCTTCTCGTGCCCGGACTCCTCCTTGGCGCGGAACGGCCGTACGGTGCGCCAGTCGATGCCGCTCGCCTCACGCAGCCTCTCCAGCCGGGTGCGGTCGGCGTCGGAGGCGGTGTGGTGCCACAGGGCCACGGGCACGGGCGCGGTGACCGGGTTGTAGTCGAACCAGCCCGCGTCGTTGTGCCGGAACGGCAGGTGCAGAGTGGGCGTGTGGACGTCCGGGCCGAGCTCGGCCACCCACTTGGAGGGCAGACTGGAGTCGGCCTCGGTGTACGGCATCACCTTGCCGCGTGCGATCAGGGCGTCGAGCGTGGTCGACACCAGGGTGAGGTGCTCGTCGTCCCCGGTGACGGTCGCCGCCGCGAGCGCCGCGACGCAGGCCGCGTGGCCGACGCTGTGCCAGCCGTGCGGCCAGGACCAGCCGTAGTGGCCGCCGTACCAGCGGCCCTCCAGCAGGCTGCCGACGACTCCGTCCGGGCCCGCGTTGTCCGGGAGGAGACCCTCGTTCGCCCGCGTTCGTTCGTTCCACCTGCCGACGTACTCGACGATCCAGTCGCGGTAGCGTTCGTCGCCGGACAGGATCCAGGCGTTGAGGACCAGCCCGGCGGTCGCGAGGTTGACCGCGGTGTCGCCCACGCCCATCCGGTCCCGCATCTGCGGGCCGAGACGGGGGTCCTCGGAGAGCGGGAAGGGGCCGCCGTCCGCCTCGGGGATCCACTCAAGGGGGAAGCCGTAGGTCTGCTCCTCCTTCGGCAGCCAGGGATAGACGTCGCCGTCGAAGAGGCCGACCCGCTCGGGGTCGGCGCCGTTGTGCGGCCGGGTGATGACGCGGTGCTGGGGGTCGTAGTTGCCCTTGGCCGGATCGACGTACAGCTCGGCGAATCGCAGGGCGCGCTCACGCCAGCGGTCGGGTGCGGCCATGCAGAGGAAGTACAGCAGGAGCAGGCTCTCTCCCTGGTGGAACCAGTCGTAACCGCGTTCGTACTCGTCGCGCAGCATGTCCAGTTCGGTGAGCTGCCGGGTCACGCCCTCCCAGTGCTTCTCACTGGCGGGCAGCAGGTCGTCCGCGCCGCCGAGCAGGTACAGCTGGGGCCAGTTGAAGAACACCTCGTAGAAGTCGTCGACGCCGTCCCGGGTGGTCAGCCCGCCGGTGTAGTCGAGGCGTCCGTCGGGGCCGGTGAAGTCGCGGGCGAAGCGGCGCCAGGCGTGGTCGAGCAGGTCGAACAACGACCGTTGGGCCAGGGCCCAGCCCGGCGGTTCGAGCAGCGGCACCTCGGCATGGACCTCGACCTGGACCTCGGGCGGCGAGGCCGGCCGGCCGACGACCGGGGCGTCGTCACCCGACGTGCGGTCGGAAGGGCTGAAGGGCATGGCGGGATCTCCGTTCGGGGTGGCGGCGGGATGCGCACGCCGGGTACGGCGGTGGGGCGGACGATCGCCGGCCCGGGGCGCCCTCGCCCCAAGCCGTCGGCCGGGCCTATTCCTTGGTGGCTCCGGCGAGCATCCCGCTGACCAGGAAGCGCTGGGCGAACAGGAAGACGACCAGAACCGGTGTGATGGCCAGCAGGGTGGCCAGTGCCAGTTGCGGGCGCTGGATGGCGAGCGTGCCGACGGCCGGGTTGAAGGACGGCACGTTGCTGAGCAGGCTTCCGACGCCCACCTGGATCGGCATCTGGTCGCTCTCGGGGAGCATGACGTACGGCAGGAAGTAGTTCGTCCAGTTGGCGACGAAGCTGAAGAAGCCCACGAGCGCGATGACGGGGGTGGCCAGCGGCAGCGCGATGTGCCGGAAGACGCCGAACTCCGAGCAGCCGTCCATCCGTGCCGCCGCCAGCAGGTCCTTGGGGACGGCGGTGGTGAAGTAGATGTAGGTGAGGTACACGCCGAACGGATAGAACGAGTACGGCAGGATGATCGACCACATGGTGCCGATCAGGTGCACGGCGTTGATCTCCAGGAACAGCGGCACCACCAGGGTGGCGGTGGGCATGAGCATCACGACGAGGGTCGAGACGAGCAGGGTGTGCCGTCCCCGGAACTCGGTCATCGCCAGGCCGTACCCCGCGGGCACGGCCACGCACAACGTGATGACCAGGGAGATCACCGCGTACAGCGTGGAGTTGCCCAGCCATTGCATCAGGGCGTCGTCCTGGAAGGCGGTGAGTCCGTCCCAGTTGGCCTTGAAGGCGTGCCAGGAGCCGAAGGACAGCGGGTTGCCGTGGACGAGTTGCTGGTCGGTCTTGGTCGACGCGAGGACGAGCCACAGCACCGGCAGCACGAAGAACACGAGGAAGACGAGCAGTACGGAGCCGGTCAGCAGGCGGGGCACCAGGCGGCGCGGGGCACGGGGACGCCGGGGCTCCGGGGTCTGGCGGTGGCTTCGGCTCATGACGCTGGGTTCCCGTTCCGTGCGTGGTGGTGCGGCGGCCGGTCCGGCAGTGGTCTCAGTCGGCATCGAAGAACCCCGACCGTGCGACGAAGACCCCGGCGGCCGACACACTGACGACCAGCAGCTCCACCGAGACGGCGGCGGCGCCGTTGATGTTGTTCATCTGGAAGGCGAAGTCGTAGGTCAGCTGGTTCAGCGAGTAGTCGCGTCCGGCGACGCCGACGCTGGCCAGCGAGAGCAGCTGCGGCTCCACGAAGAGCTGGGCTCCCCCCGCGAAGGCCAGGATCACCATGTAGACGATCCACTTGCGGAGCATGGGGATCTGCACGCGCCAGGCGGTCTGCCAGGCGTTCGCGCCGTCGATGCGGGCCGCTTCCATGACGTCCCTGGGAATGTTGTTGAGCGCGCCGTAGATGACGACGATCCAACCGCCCGCGCCGGTCCAGAACGCGATGACGGTGAACAGCACGGGCAGGTTGCCGGGGGCGATGACCTCACCGAAGGTGCCGAATCCCAGCGCCTCCAGCAGGGAGCTGACCGGGCTCACCGTCGGATCGAGCATGAACAGCCACACCAGGACGCTGGCCGCGCCGGCGAGGGCCCCGGGGATGTAGAAGAAGAAACGCAGGGACTTGCTGACCGCGCCCGACGAGAGACGGTGCAGGAGCAGTGCCAGGCCCACCACGAACACCACGAGGGAGGCCAGCCAGAACAGCAGGTACAGCGCGACATGACTGACGGCGTCCATGAAGCGGAAGTCCTGCGCCGTGGCGACGAAGTTGTCGAAGCCGCTGAACGTGCCGCCGGCGTCGGTGAAGGCGAAGTAGACGGCGTACCCGGTCGGCAGGATGCCGAACGCGATCAGCAGCAGCACGTAGGCGGCGACGAAGGCGATGCCGGCCCGGCCCTGCCGGTCGGCGCCGCGGGGGCGCCGGCGGGCAGAGCCGGACGAGGAGCGGCTGAGCGTCACTGGGAGACCTTGTATCCGTTGGACTTGGCGTACTTGACGATGGAGTCCTGCCAGGCCGGCAGCATCGACTCGATGGACTTGCCCTGCGTCAGACCGGGCTTGACGGTGGCCGCCCAGATGGCTTCCTGGCTGAACTGGCCCGAGCCCCAGCCCGGCCAGACCTGGCTCGAGGCGCTCTGGAGCGCGCTCAGGTCCCCGGTGAGGTAGCCGACGCCGCCCTGCGCCGTGAGCCACTTCTGGGCAGCGGGCCCGTAGGCCGGATAACCGGGCGCCTTCTCCGCCTGGTAGGCGTCGTCGGTGGTGACCCACTTCAGGAAGTCGGTGGCCGCCTTGAGGTGGGTGGAGTGCTTCGACAGCAGCCAGGTGCCGCCGCCGACGTTGCCGGTGGTGGGAGCTGCCTGCCCCTTCCACTGGGGCATGGGAGCCACGCCGATCTGCTGGGCCGGCACCTTGAGGGTGTCCTTGAACACCGCGCCCCCGTACCAGGCCGGACCCGGCATCAGCAGCACCTTGTCGGCCTCGTTCTTGCCGAAGTCGGTGCTGAAGACGCCGCTGATGGACATGGACTTGTTCTTGATCAGCACGTCCAGCAGCTTGGCCATCCTGGTGCAGGCCTCGCTGGTGGTGTTCACCGAGACGGACTTGGGACCGGTGATGTCGTTGGCGCCGCACTGGCTCGCCCAGAGGTAGATCTCCGGAGTGAACGAGTCGCCCGCGTCACCCACGAGGAAGCCCGGGTGCTCCTTCGCCACCTTCTCGCCGAGCGCCTGGTAGTCCTCCCACGTCGTCGGGACGGTGTAGCCGAACTTCTTCATCAGCGGCGCGTTGTACCAGAGCACCGCCTGGGAGAGGTCGTTGCGCAGGCAGTAGAGGGTGCCGTTGACCTTGCAGACGTCGTTGGCGCCCTTGGCGAACTCCGCGAGGGTCGTCTCGGGTATGAGGCCCTTGTCGAGGGGGGCTGCGAACCCCGCGTCGACCGCCCACGTCACCTCGTTGTTCTGCGAGCTGAAGACGACGTCCGGCCAGCCCTTGCCGGTGCGGTTGAACAACTGGACCTTGGTCTGGAGGTAGTTCGAGCCGTTGGCGTCGCCGTCGTAGCTGACGATGTCCAGCTTCACGTCCGGGTGGAGCTTCTGGTACAGCTTCGCCGCATCCATGCGGGTCGCGTCCACCCAGACGGTCAACGCGCCGTCCTTCTGAGGGGCCTGGGCGAAGCCGTCCTTGTCGGTCGTGGCGGCGGCGCCGCCGTTGCCGCAGGCGGTCACGGTGAGCAGCACCGTGGCCGCGCACCCGGCCAACAACGCCGAGCGCTTCGCGGTGAGCGCTCTTCTCCGGCCGGACGAAGGCTTGTTGACGGTCATGAGTGACTCCACTGGGTGTGCGGGCGCCCCGAACAGGCCGGGGTGTGGCGCGTGGGTGGGCCGACGCCGGGGCCGTCCCGGGCGGGCGTCGGGCACTGAAGGCGACTGTGCTGTCGCCGACGTGGAAGAAATTAGCCGCCCTATCGAGGGGTTCGTCAAGGGTGCGTACGAGGTTCCTTTGGTGGATTTGCGGGCGATGGCCAGGAGAATAGGCGGAGTTATCTAGCGTATGTCGGTTATGCACCATTATCGGCAACAGATTTCCTCTGAAGATCTTCGTCAAAATGAGTACGACTCATACTTCGTCCGGGATACGATGGGCGCGGCCTGAAGCGATCAGTCGCTCTGCCGCCGTCACCGGGAGGAAGCACAGATGAACGACACGCCAGCCACGCGAGCGGCTCTGCCGGCGCAGGCCCTCCCCGCCGCCACCGCAGCGGTGAACGGCTCGGACGAGCGGCGTGACTACCGTCCCGGATACGAGATCGTGGCCGAGCGGCTCCTGGAGTACATCGCCGAGGAGCGACTGGTGGCCGGTGACCGGCTGCCCACGGAGAACGACCTGGCGCAGACGCTGAACACCAGCAGGGCGGTCGTGCGGGAGGCGGTGAAGATCCTCTCGGCGCTCGGACGGGTGCGGGCCCACAAGGGGCGGGGCCTGTTCGTCGCGGACGACGAGGGCATGCTCGTCACCAGTCGTTGGGGAGGCTTCTTCCGGCCCGTCGACATCGACCACGTCCTGATGCTGTTCGAGTTCCGCAGGGTCCAGGAGATGACCGCCAGCAGCCTGGCCGCCACCAGGGCCACGCCGTCGGAACTGCGCAGCATCGAGATCGCGGTGGAGCAGTGCCGGCACGGGTTCACCCAAGGGCGGGTCGACGTGTTCAACCAGGCCGACGACGACTTCCACGCGGCGCTCGCCGCCGCCTCGCACAACACCTTCCTCGTCAGCGCCGTGCGCGACGCGCGACGGCTGCAGCGGCAGTCCAGCGCCATCGGCATCCACGACACGCTCGGCGAGAACACCCGGTCGGCGGTCGAGGAGCACGAGGCGATCTACCGGGCCATCCGCGACGGTCGGCCCGACGAGGCGGCCGAGGCCACCGCGGCGCACCTCGACAGGACCCTCGAGGACTACCGGCGCGAGATCCAGCGCCGCCTGTTCGGCTGAAGCGTGTTCGCAAGCAACGCCGTGCAGGCCGACATCGACACGGCCGGCTACGGCAGGTCCTGAAACGGCGCCGAGCGGCCCCCGGTCTGCGCGGCGAAGGCGTCGAGCAGGGCGAAGGTGGGCGCGGGCTGTTCGAGATGGGGCAGGTGGCCCGCTTCGGCGACCGTCTCGAAGCGGGCGTTCCCGAACGACGCGGCGTACTCCTTGCCGTAGGCGGGCGTCGCGATGCGGTCGCTCTCGCCCCACAGGACGAGGGTCGGCGCCTCGACGGCGGCGAGGCGGGGACGGAGGGCCGGGTCGCTCATGCCGGGGCCGCCGGAGAAGACGCGCAGGGCGGCCGAGTTGGCCCGGAGGACGGCCAGGCGCTCGGCGGGCAGGGTCGCGGGGTCGACGTAGAAGCGCTCGGAGTCGTGGTACGCGTGCTCGGCCACGCCCCGGGCGTCGAGGGCGAAGAAGTCCTGGACGGGTTCGCCGGCGACCTCGATGCCGACCGCGTTCATCAGGACGAGCCCGCTGATCAGGCCTTCCGTGTCGGCCGCGGCCAGTTCGGCGCCGATCCAGCCGCCCAGTGAGGAGCCGACGACCAGGACGTCGGACAGGCGCCGGTCGCGCAGCAGGCGGAGGTAGCCGGCGGCGAGGCCGGCGACGCTGCTCAGGCCCTCAGGCCGAGCAGTGCCGTCCCATCCCGGGTGGGTGGGCAGGAGGGTGCGGGTGGTCGCGGCGAAGTGCTCCGCGATCGGGGCGACGGTGGCGGGGCCTCCACCGCCGTGCAGGACGAGGACGGGGCGGCCGTCGATGGGGCCGGATTCGGCGAGCGTCAGGGGTGAGGTCATGCCGGGGACTCTAAGTAAACATATTTATATAAGCAAGTTGAGTCGCAGTGCTAGTCTGATGAGCATGGCCGTTGAACTGCAGATCCTCGGAAGGGCCGTGAAGGCCGTCCAGTACCGCCAGCACCGGGCGCTCGACACTCGGCTCGCGTCGATCGGCAGCACGCTCGCGCAGTGGGACGCCCTGCGGGCGGTCGCGAGCCGGCCGGGGGCCAGCGCGCGGGAGCTGGCGGCCGCCACGTTCCAGAGCGAGCAGGCGTTCGGCACGCTGGCCGGGCGGCTGGCCGCGCAGGGCTTGGTGGACCGGCGCTCAGGGCGCGGTCGGCGCATCGAGCACCACCTCACCGCCGAGGGGCGGCGGCTGCTGAAGGCAGGTCACGAGGTGGCCGACTCGGTGCTCGCGGAGTGCTTCCAGGGCCTCGCGGAGGCGGAGCGGGAGGCGCTGCTGGGGCTGCTGCTGAAGATCGAGGGGCGGGGCGGGGGAGAGGACGCATCCGTGGGCGCGGCCACGGAACAGGGGCCGCGTGCACGGACGACGGGCCGCGGCGTCGGCCGCCCCGTGTGAGCGTCCCGCGCGTGCCCGTGTCGTCGCCCGGACAGCGTGTCAGCGGGTCGGCGCGACTCCCGTGCGCTCGTGGTGCGGGCCGGAATCCGATCGGGCCGCCGGGGCGGCCGGACCGGCGCCGCCCGGGACACGGGGCGGGTCGCCGCCCGGACGGAGGGGGGCAGGGACCGCGGGAGAGGCGGAGCGGACGGCCTCGGCGACGGGGGAGGGGCCGGCGGGGTCGGGCGCCGGCGGTTCGTCCGGGGCGTCGGTCAGGCTGGCGGCCAGCCACTGCTCGACGGCGGTGATGTGGACGGTCGCGGCGGAGGCGGCGAGCAGGCCGTCACGCGAGGTGAGGGCGGCGAGGATCTGCTCGTGGTCCCGGTGGGCGTGGTCCAGGGCATGACGGGTCCGGGTGCCGCGGACGATGCGGACGCGCTGAGTGCGGGTGGAGACCACCTGCAGCAGCATCGACAGCACGGGGTTGCCGACGGCTTCGACGATCCTGAGGTGGAAGGCCGTGTCGTGGGCGACGAACTCCTCCACGGTGGCGACGGTCCGGGACCGGTCGAGGATGTCGCGCAGTTCCCGGTGGTCCTGCGGCGTCAGCAGCGCGGCGGCCAGCCCCGTCGCCTGCGGTTCGAGCAGCCGGCGCACCTGGAGCAACTGCAGAGCCGCGTGGCCCTGGGAGACGTCGGCGGCGAAGGAGAGGGTCTCCAGCAGGAGATGGGGCTCCAGGCTGGAGACGTAGGTGCCGTCGCCCTGACGGGTGATCAGGATCCGCATGGCGGCCAGCGCACGGACCGCCTCGCGC
This sequence comes from Streptomyces sp. NPDC001027, assembly GCF_040299045.1. NCBI lineage: Bacteria > Bacillati > Actinomycetota > Actinomycetes > Kitasatosporales > Streptomycetaceae > Streptomyces > Streptomyces sp. NPDC001027. The sequence goes on along the minus strand of NZ_JBEPBI010000234.1, from coordinate 272 downwards.
AGCGAGCTCCGGGACAGTCCGAGCTGTTCGGCGAGGATCTCCTCTTTCGGCAGCCGGGAACCGGGCGCGAGCTCGCCGGCGACGATCATCGCCTTGATCTTGTCGATCGCGTCGTCCGTCAGTGCCACGAGGGTGCCTCTCCGTACAGGGGGGTGGGTGGTGCGGCGGCTCTGCCGGGTCCGGCGCGACGCCGGCCCAGCCGCCGGGGGGGGGGGGGGTAAACAGCAAAACGCCCGCCGCCAAGACGGGGCGGAATACAGCAAATCAAAAGA
>NZ_JBEPBI010000233.1:0-11944 GCF_040299045.1 Streptomyces sp. NPDC001027 | reverse complement strand
CCGCGCCGGCCCGCGGCACGCGCGGCCCCCGGGCACGCGCGCGGGGCCGCCCCCGCCCCCCCACCCCCCCCCCCCCCGCGCCCCCGCGTCCGCGCCCGGCGGGCCCCGTGCCCACCGCGGACGCTTCAAAAGCCGACGTCAGCTTTAGGGTGGGTCGCATGAACGATCGCATGGTGTGGATCGACTGCGAGATGACCGGCCTCTCGCTGTCGGACGACGCTCTCATCGAGGTTGCCGCCCTCGTCACCGACTCCGAGCTGAACATCCTCGGCGACGGCGTGGACATCGTCATCCGGCCGCCGGCCGAGGCGCTGCAGACGATGCCGGAGGTGGTGCGTCAGATGCACACCGCGTCCGGGCTGCTCGACGAGCTGGCGGGCGGGACGACGCTCGCCGACGCCGAGGCACAGGTCCTCGCCTACGTCCGCGAGCACGTGAAGGAGCCGGGCAAGGCCCCGCTGTGCGGGAACTCCGTCGGCACGGACCGCGGCTTCCTGGCGCGGGACATGACGGCTCTCGAGAGCTACCTGCACTACCGGATCGTCGACGTCTCGTCGATCAAGGAGCTCGCCCGGCGCTGGTACCCGCGGGCGTACTTCAACAGCCCCCCGAAGAACGGCAACCACCGCGCCCTCGCCGACATCCGCGAGTCCATCGCGGAACTGCGCTACTACCGCGAGGCCGTCTTCGTGCCGCAGCCGGGGCCCGACTCCGACACCGCGAAGTCGATCGCCGCGAAACACGTGCTGCCCGCCCCGTAGAAAGCCGTGCGCGAGCACCCCTTCGGACCCTGTACACTTTTTCTCGGCCGGTAGGGAGACCGCAAAGTCCAACTGCCGGGCGTGGTGGGTGTAGCTCAGCTGGTAGAGCACCTGGTTGTGGTCCAGGATGCCGCGGGTTCGAGTCCCGTCACTCACCCTGAGTCATCAGCCGGTGACTTCCCGCGAGGGAGGTCACCGGCTGATGTGTTTCCCGGGAGCAGTCATGCGCTCAGCCGTCCGTCCCGAGCCGATCGGCACCGCCCGGCTCGATCTCCTCCCGCTGCGCGTCGACCACGCGGCACGCATGGCGGCCGTCCTCGCCGATCCCGCCCTGCACACCTTCACCGGCGGCGCGCCCAGCACGCCCGAGGCACTGCGCGAACGCTACGAGCGCCTGGTCGCCGGCTCCCCCGACCCGTCCGTCTCCTGGTGCAACTGGGTGCTGCGGACCCGGGACGACGGCTGCCTCGCCGGGACGGTCCAGGCGACGGTGAGCGGCGGGCGCGAGGCCGAGATCGCCTGGGTCGTGGGCGTCCCGTGGCAGGGCCGCGGCCTGGCCTCCGAGGCGGCCCGCGGGCTCGTCGGATGGCTGCGGGACCAGGGCGTGCGGACGATCGTCGCCCATGTCCACCCCGACCACCTGGCCTCCGCGGCGGTGGCCGCCGCGGCCGGGCTCTCCCCCACGCGGGAGGAGCCCGGACGGCGAGATCAGGTGACTCCTCCCCCGGCTGAAGCCGGGGGCTTCTCGCTATGCCGTGTCGGCGTGGCGACGGACCAGCCCGGCCCGTAGAACGTTGATGGCTCCCACGGTGTCGGCGTGGGCGTGGTGGCCGCACGAGACGCAGTGGAACTTTTCCTGTGTGGGCCGGTTCTCCTTGGCGGTGTGCCCGCATTCGGGGCAGGTGCGGGAGGTGTTGCGGGGGTTGACGGCGATCACTTCCCGTCCGGCGCTTTCAGCCTTGGCGGTGAGGATCGTCAGGAACACCCCCCATCCGGCGTCGTTGATCGACGTGTTGAGCCCGGCCTTCGCGGCGGCCCCGTTGGGCAGGAACGCGCCCGGCTGATCGGGGTCGGGTTTGGGTGCGGGGGCCTTGCTCATGTTGCGGATCTTGAGGTTTTCGTGCGCGATGAAGTCGTGTGCGCGGACCAGTGCGAGCGCGGTCTTGTGTGCGTGGTCGAGCCGCTGACGGCGCACCTTGCCGTGCAGTTGGGCGACCTTGTCCACCGCGCGCCGGTGTTTGGCGGTGCGCTTGTCCTGACGGACCCGCGGGAACCGGGACAGGGCCTGCTGCGCGGCTTGGAGTTTCGCGGCGGCCCGGCGGCCGTGGCGCGGGTTGGGGACGAAATCGCCGTTGGAGTCGGCGAGGAAGTTCGCGATGCCGAGATCGATCCCGGCCACGGATCCGGTCGCGGGCAGCGGTTCGGGCTGGTCCTGTTCGGCGGTCAGCACGACGAACCACTTTCGGCCCTCGCGCTTGACCGAGACGGTCTTGATGCGGCCGGCCACCGGGCGGTGCTGGTTGACCTTCACATGCCCGACGCCCTGGAAGCGGACGCGGGTGGTCGGGTCGTGCGGGGTGGAGTCCCACCGGCAAGCGTCGCCGTCCCTGGGGAAGTCCACCGTATCGAACCAGTTCACCCCGCGAAAACGCGGATAGCCGGGCGTGTCACCGGACTTGACCCGGCGGAAGAACGCGGCGAACGCCTTGTCGAGTCGGCGAAGCGTGGCCTGCTGCGAGGAGAACGACCAGCGGCCCTGACGCTCCGGGTCGAACGCCCGGATCTCCTTGAGCTGCGCCGACTGGCCGCCGTACCTGACGGTGGTCTTCGACGGATGCCGCCAGGCGTCACGCCGTTCCTGCAACGCCCCGTTGTAGAGGGAGCAGTGATCGCGCAGCATCTCGGACAGCGCCTGGGCCTGGCGGACGGTGGGCCGCAGGAGGAACTTGTACGCGCGGATCATCCAGCCCACCCCCTCCGGTCGGGTTCACCCGATCCAGACCCTACTACACTTGGCGTATGTCACCGCGCTGGGAGCCGGATCCTGATGTCCGACGAGGAAATCATGTCGTTTTCAACCTTCACGCACACTTGGTGTTCGTCACGAAGTACCGGCGGGAGATCTTCAACGGCGAGATGCTGACGCGCTGCGAGGCGATCATGCGGGACGTGTGCGAGAGCTTCGGCGCGCAGCTGCGGGAGTTCAACGGCGAGGGCGACCACGTCCACCTGCTCGTGCACTACCCGCCGAAAATCGCTCTGTCCAAACTCGTCAACAGCCTCAAGGGCGTCAGCTCCCGATATCTGCGCGCGGAGTACACCGGCCGGATCAACCGGATCGGCACGGGATCCGTGTTCTGGTCCCCGTCCTACTTCGCGGGGTCCTGCGGCGGCGCACCGCTGAGCATCGTCAAGGACTACATCGAGAGCCAGAAGCGGCCGGCCTGACCGTCACCACACAGACGTAGCGATCTCCGGCGCTTCGCGCCTCCGGGCCGAGGATCGCATTCCCGCCCGGCCTGAAGGCCGGGATTCCCTGCGAAGAACAAGGGATGGCGTTCCCGGAGCCCCGGAGGCGTCTGACGCCCACCCCGGAACCGGTCCTGGCCCGACCCGTCCCGTCCGGTCCCGTCCCGTCCCGTCCCGTCAGGAAGACGTCCGGCCCACCAGCTCCGTCGCCAGCACCACCTGGCGGCGCTCCAGTCCCCGGGACACCGCCGGCCTGCGGTCCGCGATCTCGGTGAGGAGGAGGTCCAGCATCCTGCGGCCCATCTCCTCGATGGGCTGCCGCACACTGGTCAGCGGCGGGTCCATGTGACGGGCTATCGCCGAGTCGTCGTAGCCGACCAGGGCCACGTCCTGCGGGATACGGCGGCCCGCCTCGCGCAGGGCCTGGCGGGCCCCCGCCGCCATGACGTCGGAGGCCGCGAAGACCGCGTCGAGCGCGGGGGTGCGGGCCAGGAGCTCGTGCATCGCGCGGTGGCCGCCCTCCTCGGTGAAGTCACCGAGGGCGATGAGCCCTTCGTCCACCGGGTGCCCCGCGTCGCGCAGGGCGTCCCGGTAGCCGTCGACGCGTCGCTGCGCGCCGTAGACGTCCAGGCGGCCGGTGATGTGGGCGATACGGGTACGGCCCCGCGAGAGCAGGTGCTCGACCGCCGAGCGGCCGCCGCCGTAGTTGTCGGAGTCCACGGACGGGAGCGTCTCCGCGGCGGAGCGCGGACCGCTGATCACGGCCGGGATCTCCAGCTGCGACAGCAGATCGGGCAGCGGGTCGTCGGCGTGCACCGACACCAGCAGGACGCCGTCCACCCGGTGCGCCGCCAGGTACTGGGCCAGCCTGCGTCGTTCGCGATCGCTACCCGCGAAGATCAGCAGCAGCTGCATCTCCGTCTCCGCGAGCTCCGCGCCGACGCCGCGCAGCATGTCCGAGAAGTACGGCTCGGCGAAGAACCGGGTCTCCGGTTCGGGCACGACGAGCGCGATCGCGTCCGTGCGGTTCGCCGCCAGCGCGCGGGCGGCGGTGTTCGGGACATAGCCGAGCTCGGCGACCGCCGCCTCCACCGCCGCGCGGGTCGCGTCGCTGACCCTCGGCGAGCCGTTGATCACCCGGGAGACCGTGCCGCGGCCGACACCGGCGCGCGCGGCCACCTCTTCAAGGGTCGGCCGGCCCCCGCTGCGCCCCCGTGTTCCGTGGCCTGCCATGGGCTCCGCCTTCCCGTCGTTCGCGCTCGCCTGGAATCTAACAGTCCTGCCCGTCGGGCCCCGCGGCCGCCGGGGGCCGCCGCCCCGCCGACGCCTGCGGCCGGCCGCGATCCCCGTCACTTCGGAACCGGCCGGAGTATTTGTACCGAACTGTGCTTTATGGACTCCGCTTCGTCTGATTAGCTAACAGGCCGATAACTGAACGCATCCTTCCGTGCCCCCACCCTTGACACCCCCGCCGGAACCGACGACTCTTCAACACATCACCGGTGGGAGCGCTCCCACGGTACCTGACACATACACATCCCGCACGTTCCCCGCCCGAGCCGCAGCGAGTAACTGACGGGCCCAACATTGCAGTTGGCCGGGGGGTCGGCACGTCAGGGCAACAGGAGGACGTAATGCGAGCACGTACCCGAACCGCCCGCCGGGCGGTTGTCCTCGCGGCCGTCGCGTCGTTGGGGGCCGGGCTGCTGGCCGGCTGTGCCGACGACGGCGGCGACGACAAGGCTTCCGACGGTTCGTCGTCCGGCGGCGGCAAGGGCAAGACCACGATCACGCTGGGTCTGTTCGGCACGATGGGCTTCAAGGAGGCCGGTCTCTACGCCGAGTACGAGAAGCTCCACCCCGACATCAAGATCGCCGAGAACGTCACCGAGCGGAACGAGAACTACTACCCCGCTCTGGTCAACCACCTGACCACCAACAGCGGCCTGCAGGACATCCAGGCCATCGAAGTGGGCAACATAGCCGAGGTCGTCGCCACCCAGGCGACCAAGTTCGAGGACATGTCGAAGGTCTCGGGCGTCGACAAGAGCAAGTGGCTGGACTGGAAGTGGTCGCAGGGCACCACCAAGGACGGCCAGACGATCGCTCTCGGCACCGATGTCGGCCCGATGGCCCTCTGTTACCGCAAGGACCTCTTCCAGGCGGCCGGTCTGCCCACCGACCGCACCGAGGTCGGCAAGCTGTGGGCCGGTGACTGGAACAAGTTCGTCGCGACCGGCGAGCAGTACAAGAAGAAGGCCAAGGCTGGCACCTTCTTCATGGACTCCCCCGGCGGGCTGATCAACGCCATTCTCAGCAGTGAGAAGGAGAAGTTCTACGACTCCTCCGGCGAGATCATCTACAAGACGAACCCCGCCGTGAAGGCCGCGTTCGACCTGACCGCGAAGGCCGCCAAGGAGGGGCTGGTCCAGGCCCAGACGCAGTTCCAGCCGGCATGGGACACCACGATCGCCAACAGCAAGTTCGCCACCATCGCCTGCCCGCCGTGGATGCTCGGCACCATCAAGGGCAAGGCGAAGACCGAGGACGCCGGCAAGTGGGACGTGGCCGTCGCGCCCAAGTCCGGCAACTGGGGCGGCTCCTTCCTGGGTGTGCCGAAGAGCGGCAAGCACGTGAAGGAGGCCGAGGCGTTCATCACCTGGCTGACCGCGCCCGAGCAGCAGGCGAAGCTGTTCAAGATTCAGGGCTCCTTCCCGAGCACGCCGAGCGCGTACACGATGCCCGAGGTGACCGGCGCGAAGAACGACATGACCGGTGACTCGCCGATCGGTACGGTCTTCTCCGAGGCCGCCAAGACCGCTCCGGTGCAGGTGATCGGCCCGAAGGACCAGATCATCCAGCAGGGTCTGACCGACAACGGCGTCATCCTCGTGACGAAGGGCAAGTCCGCCGCGGAGGCCTGGACGACGGCCACGAAGACCATCGACAACAACCTGGACAAGTGACCCGCATGGCCACCCGCCACACCACCGCCGCGCCCCCCGTGAAGGAGGGGGGCGCGGCCCCGGGCCGCCCGCCCGCAGCGCCCACGGAGGCGGAGCAGCGCCGGCGGAACCGGCTGTCGCGCCGCTGGCAGCGGGACATCCGCTGGAGCCCGTACGCGTTCGTCTCCCCGTTCTTCCTGCTCTTCCTCGCGTTCGGCCTGTTCCCGCTCATCTACACGGGCTGGGCTTCGCTGCACCAGGTGGAGATGACCGCGCCCACCGACATGACGTGGGTGGGGATGCGCAACTACACGCGCATCTTCGACGACGACTTCTTCTGGAACGCGGCGCGCAACACCCTCACGATCGGGATCATCTCGACCGTCCCGCAGCTGCTGATGGCCATGGGCCTCGCCCACATCCTCAACTACAAGCTGCGCGCCTCGACCTTCTACCGGGTCGCGATGCTCGCGCCGTACGCGACGTCCATCGCGGCCGCCTCGCTGGTCTTCGTCCTGCTCTTCGGCCGTGACTACGGCATGATCAACTGGGCGCTGCACTTCGTCGGGATCGACGCGATCGACTGGCAGAACGACAAGTGGCCGTCGCAGATCGCCGTCTCGTCGATCGTCATCTGGCGGTGGACCGGTTACAACGCGCTGATCTACCTGGCCGCGATGCAGGCCATCCCGCAGGACCTGTACGAGTCGGCGGCGCTGGACGGCGCGAGCCGCTGGAGGCAGTTCCTGCACGTGACGCTGCCGTCGCTGCGGCCGACGATCCTGTTCACGGTCGTCGTGTCGACGATCGGCGCGAGCCAGGTCTTCGGCGAGCCGCTGCTGTTCGACGCCAACAAGGGCGCGTCGGGCGGCGCGGAGCACCAGTTCCAGACGCTGGGCCTGTACCTGTACGAGCAGGGCTGGGTCAACCAGCACCTGGGCCGGGCCTCGGCGATCGCCTGGACGATGTTCCTGATCCTGATCGTGGTCGGCATCGTCAACTACGTCATCTCGCGCCGGCTGCGCGCCAGTAGTTAGGAGTACCGGCCGTGACGACGACGACAACGACCGTGAGGACCGCGGAGCCCGAGGACGCCGTGCCGACGGCGCGCAAGGCGCGACGCCCGAAGTCCGCGCAGGCCGGCGGGCACATGCACGGCGGCCCGATCGCCTACATCATCCTGGCCGTGTTCACCATCGTGTCGCTGTTCCCGCTGGTGTGGACGGCGATCGCCGCCTCCCGCGACAACCAGCGGCTGGCGCAGAACCCGCCCCCGTTCGTGTTCGGCTCCAACCTCTTCCACAACCTGGACGTGGCCTGGAACGACGCCAACCTGGGCAAGGCCTTCATCAACACGACCATCGTCGCGGGCACGTCGGCGGCGACGATCGTGTTCCTCTCCACGATCGCCGGGTTCGCCTTCGCCAAGCTCCGCTTCCGGGGCCGGGGCGCGCTGATGCTGATCGTGATCGGCACCATGATGGTTCCGCCGCAGCTGAGCATCATCCCGCTGTACATGATGGTCGCCAAGCTGGAGTGGACGGACCAGCTCCAGGCCGTGATCCTGCCGTCGCTGGTGAGCGCGTTCGGGGTGTTCTTCATGCGGCAGTACCTCATCCAGGCGTTGCCCGACGAGATCATCGAGGCGGCCCGGGTGGACGGCGCGAGCAGCTGGCGGGTGGTGTGGCACGTGGTGTTCCCCGCGGCGCGCCCCGCGATGGCGGTGCTCGGCATGCTGATGTTCGTGCAGACCTGGAACGACTTCCTGTGGCCGTTCCTGGTGCTGAGCCAGACCGGCAACCCGACCGTGCAGGTCGCGGTCGCGGGCCTGGGCCGCGGCTACACCCCGGACCAGTCCCTGATCATGGCGGGCGCACTGCTCGGCACGCTGCCGCTGCTGCTGGTCTTCGCGATCTTCGGCAAGCAGATCGTCGGCGGCATCATGCAGGGCGCGGTGAAGGGCTGAGCCGCACCGCGCGGCCAAGACGCCCCTCGCCCACGACGCCCGGCGGCACAGGCGCGGGCCGCCACGCGTCCATGAATCCCCGGGGGGCCGGGTCACCGCCGCCTCGGCCCCCTTCGCACCACTTCCCCCCTCAACCTCCGTCGGTCTCGACGACCACTCATGGGAGCGCTTCCATGCCTGAGCCCGTTTCTCCGGTGACCTTTCCTCCCGCCTTCCTCTGGGGCGCGGCGACCTCCGCCTACCAGATCGAGGGGGCGGTGCGGGAGGACGGCCGCACCCCCTCGATCTGGGACACCTTCAGCCATACTCCCGGCAAGACGGCGGGCGGCGAGCACGGTGACATCGCTGTCGACCACTATCACCGCTACCGCGACGACGTCGCCCTGATGGCGGACCTTGGCCTGTCGGCGTACCGCTTCTCCATCTCCTGGTCCCGCGTCCAGCCGACCGGCCGCGGTCCCGCGGTCCAGGTGGGCCTGGACTTCTACCGCCGGCTGGTGGACGAGCTGCTGGCTAAGGGCGTCAAGCCCGCCGTCACCCTCTACCACTGGGACCTCCCCCAGGAGCTCGAGGACGCGGGCGGCTGGCCGGAGCGGGACACGGCCTACCGGTTCGCGGAGTACGCGCAGATCGTCGGCGAGGCGCTGGGCGACCGGGTGGAGAACTGGATCACGCTGAACGAGCCGTGGTGCAGCGCCTTCCTGGGCTACGCGTCCGGGGTGCACGCGCCGGGCCGTACGGAGCCGGTGGCCTCGCTGAAGGCGGCGCACCATCTGAACCTGGCGCACGGGCTGGGCACGTCGGCGCTGCGCGCGGCCATGCCGGCCCGCAACTCGGTGGCGATCAGCCTCAATTCGTCGGTGGTGCGCCCGCTGACCCCGGGCGACCCGGCGGACCTGGCCGCGGTGCAGAAGATCGACGACCTCGCCAACGGCGTCTTCCACGGCCCGATCCTGCGGGGGGCCTACCCCGAGACGCTGCTCGCGGCGACCTCGTCGCTGACGGACTGGTCGTACGTCCTCGACGGCGATCTGCGCACCATCCACCAGCCGCTGGACGCGCTGGGCCTCAACTACTACACGCCCACGCTGGTCTCGGCGGCGGACGCCTCGGTGCGCGGCCCCCGCTCGGACGGTCACGGCGCGAGCGACCACTCGCCGTGGCCGGGCGCGGACGACGTGGCGTTCCACCTGACGCCCGGCGACCGCACGGAGATGGGCTGGTCCATCGACCCGACCGGTCTGCACGAGCTGATCATGCGCTACACCCGGGAGGCCCCCGGCCTGCCGCTGTACGTCACGGAGAACGGCGCGGCCTACGACGACAAGCCCGACGCGGACGGCCGCGTCCACGACCCGGAGCGCATCGCCTATCTGCACGGCCACCTGGCGGCCGTGCGGCAGGCGATCGCGGACGGCGCGGACGTGCGCGGCTACTACCTGTGGTCGCTGCTGGACAACTTCGAGTGGGCGTACGGCTACGAGAAGCGGTTCGGCGCGGTGTACGTGGACTACGCGACGCTGACCCGTACGCCGAAGTCGAGCGCACTCTGGTACGGCCAGGCGGCCCGGACCGGTTCGCTGCCCGAGGCCGAGACCGCCTGACGAGGGGACGGGACCGCCTGACGAGGGTGGACGACCTGACCGCACAGACCGCCTGACCCGGGGGGGGCAGGGGGAGGGGCGCGGGGCGCCCCGGGGGGGGGGGGCGCCCTCGCCGCGGCGCCGGCGAGCCCCGATCGGTCCGCGACCACGACCGGCGGCAGGGTGATCGCCCTGCCGGCGGCCCGGCGGTCGACCGAGGCCTACGGCGACCGTGTGATCGTCGACCGGCGGGCCCATCGCGTCTTCCTCGACGGGTCCGAGATGCGGCTCAGTCCCAAGGAGTACGCGCTGCTCGCCTTCCTCACCGAGCAACTGGACGCCCTGGTCACCCGGGAGAGCATCATGGCCTCGGTGTGGGACGCCCACTGGTTCGGCCCCACCAAGACCCTGGACACCCATGTCTCCGCCCTGCGGCACAAGTTCGGGGACGCCCTGACCATCCAGGCCGTGCGCGGCGTCGGCTTCCGGCTGTCGATCGGCCCCGGGACGTCGACGTCCCCGAGACCCTGCGCGTCGTGACGCTCCCCCGGTGACGTCCTCCGCGGTCCTCGCCGCTTCTCGACACTCTGGCCGGCCCTCGTCGGCCCTCGTCGGCTGCGGCACGGGGGACAGGCGGCGCCGGGCGTCACGCGCGTTCGGCGCGGACCACCACCAGTTCCTCGCGGCTCTCGCCGTCCGCCAGCAGGCCCTGCTGGACGAGCCACCGGTGGCGGGAGCGCAGCACCGGGCCGTGCGGCACGGTGGCCCGGTCGGTGACCGCGGCGCGCAGACCGCTCTCCGCCAGACGGCTCAGGGTGGCCCGGGTGTCGCACAGGCTCGAGTGCACGAGCAGCAGGGCGCCGCCGGGATTCAGGACGGCGGGCGCCTCGGCGCAGATCCGGTCGATGAACGCGCGCCCGTCCCGTCCCGCGTCCCAGGCCCGCGCCAGGCCCCGGCGCGGCGGTGCCGCGGCGGGCGAGGGCACATAGGGCGGGTTGCTCACGACGAGGTCGTACGAGCGCCCCGGCACGGCCGCCGTGAGGTCGCCCCGGCGACAGCGGACCCGCTGACCGGCCAGCAGCGCGTTGAACCGCGCGGTCAGCACGGCCAGCCGGGAGATGTCGACCGCCGTCACCCGGGCGCCCAGCCGTGCGGCCTGGACGGCGAGCGCCCCGGAGCCGGTGCCGAGGTCCAGCACCTCCGTGGCGGAGCCGATGTCCTCGCGGGACAGGGCGCGTGTCAGCAGCCGGGTGTCCCACTGGGGGGTGTACACACCCGGTGGGGCGAAGGCCCGGGCCGGCGCCTGGGGCGCCCACGCTTGCGCCGTCATCGCGTTCTCCGTTCGGCAGGGCGCTCCCGGTGCGGGGCGCGTCGTTCCGCCCCACTGAGTGCCCACTGGCCGCTGCCCCACACACGCCCCTCACGCACCTCACGCACCTCATGGACGGCGCCGCCGGGTCCGCCGGCCGGCCGGAGCCGCGGGGCCCGGCGTCCCACGGAAGCGGGCAGGATCGGCGTCACGGGCTGACATCGGCGTCACGGACTGGTGAGGACCTGTGGCGAGAGGTTCTTGATCAGGGTGTTGGTCCACCGCATCTGGCGCAGCGTCTGCGGGTGACACGAGGAGCCGACGGCGAGCAGCTCGTCGTCCTTCGTGGCCTGTGCGGCCTGCGCCAGCATCTCCCAGTACAGGGAGTTCTCCGCGGCGCTCAGATGCAGTTCCCGCAGATCGCGCAGGAGCAGCAGCCCGGGCTCGGGGCGGCGGCCCACCGCCTCGGCGGCCTTCTCCCGGAGCGTCGACAGGACACCGGTCGCACCGGTCGCACCGGTCGCGGGAGCCCCGGGCGGTCCGTCGAGGTCGAGGCCGTGGGCGCGGGCGGCCTCGGCCAGGTCGGCGACATGCGCCCGGGACCAGGCGGCGAGGTCGCGGGCCACATGGTGGACCTCGTGCTCGGTGCGGTGGCGTTCGGCGACGGCGGTCAGCTGACCGGCGAGGTGTCGCTCGCCGTGGTGCAGCGCGCGCAGGGTGAAAGCGATGCCGTTCACGGTGCCTCCTGCGCTCGGCGGTCCCGGGCAGGGACGGCCGACTCGGCGACGAGGGCGGTCGGGCCGCCGACCGTGGCCGGCGCGGCGTCGGCGGCTGAGGGCCCCGACCCCCGCGCTCCCAAACCGATAGCCAATTTCAAACCCGCGATAAACTCCCAGCACACGCAAAAAAGA
>NZ_JBEPBI010000232.1:0-11971 GCF_040299045.1 Streptomyces sp. NPDC001027 | reverse complement strand
CCCATGTCCGCACACCGGCCGGGTCCGCGAGGAGCCGTTCCGCGAAGGCCTCCTGCCGTCCGCCCCGGGCCTGGGCCAGGTCCAGGGCGCGCCGGCGGGCGGCGGCGTCGGTGAGCGGCGACGGCGCGGCCCGGACCCGGCTGCTGCCGCATGTGGTGACCAGGGCCGCGGTCGCGTACGACGCGTCGTCGATCCGGTCGACGTCGTCCAGCTCCTCGGCGAGGGTCGCCCGGGGCCGGGCGGGCAGCAGGAAGTCGGCTTGCGAGGAACGCCAGAGGAACTCCGCCTCCCGCAGCCGCTCGGCCAGTTCCGGCGGGAGCGCGGTGCGCACGTCCCGGGCCCACTCGGCGAGCCGCGGGTGGTGGCCGGGTTCGGCCAGCACGTGCAGCATCGCGGTCAGCTCGGCCAGCGGGGAGGCGGCGAACCGCGCCCGTTCGGACGGCAGGCCGCCGATGTGGATTCTCAACGTCATCCGCTCAGCATCTCGGACCACGTGTGCGACGGCCTCCCCGGTTGACGCTTTTCGTCAACCGACGCGCTCCGTCGACTCCCACGGTCGTGGTCCCACGCCGTCCTGCCAGCGCAGGAGTTCCCGGCCGTCCACGCAGACGATGCCGCAGTGCTCGGCGTACTCGAGCGCGGGAGCCGTGAAGTCGCTGGTGGTGACGACCACGGCGACGTCTGCGCCGTGAACGGTGTAACACGTGCCGCCGAACCGCTGCATGTCCTGGGAGCCGACCCGGTTGGCTTCGCAGTAGTGCTTGCACTGGATGACGAGCAGACGCCCGTCGGGCGTCCTCGCCACGACGTCCGCGCCGAGGTCGCCGGCCCCGCCCACGACGTCTGCGTCACGGCACCCGTCGCGGCGGCACAGGTCGGCTATCGCCTGCTCGAACTCGTAGGGGTCCAGGGTCTCGTAGGCGATCTCCTCGGTGTCGACCCCGGCCTGGTCCACGGGGTCGACGAGCAGGACGGTCCGTTCCGTGCCGTCGCGGGCGGCGGAGGGCTCGGCCTCCCGGCCGGGGGCAGCGGCGGGGACGGTGGTGGGGTCGGTGGTGGGGTCGGTGGTGGGGTCGGGGGCAGGCGCGGGGGCAGGCGCTGAGGCGGAGGCGGGTGACGGGGCGTCGAGGGCGTCGAGGGCGTCGACCGCCGTCATCGTGGCCTCGTCGAGGGCTGCCGCGGCGCGTCGCGCCAGCCTCGTCGCCGATATCCTGCGCCCGCCGCGACAGCCCGCCACGACAGTGCCGGCGGCCACCAGCGCGAGCGCGACGGCCCAGGCGGGCCGGCGTTCGGCGGCGGCCGCAGCCGTGCGGGCGACCGTGCCCACCACCGTCAGCAGGACGGCCAGCAGGACGAAGTACAGGGCCGTGGCCCGGAGTTCGAACCGGCGGGTGCGGCGCACGGAACGCGGAGCGGGTACGGGTGCGGCCATGGTGATGCTTCCTCCCCGAGGACGTCGATGAAGATCAAAAGCCCGTCTTCCCAGGTACGGACGGTTTACCGATGGTTCACGGACGGTTCTGCCGGGCGTCCGCCGCAGGCGCCGTGATCGCGTCCGCCCGCGGTGCCGTGTCCCGGTGAAACGCGCCGCGGTGCACACGCCGTCGGGGCGACGACCCGGTAAACCGCCTCGTCGCACCGCGCCCGCTCGTAGGCTGCGACCATGCAGCAATCCGAGATCATGCAGCGAGTGGTCGGCATCCTCACCGAAGCGATCGAGATGCGGCGACAGGCCCGCGAGAACCCGGACGTCAAGGCGGCGCTGACGGGATCCATCTCCGCACTCCTCATGGAGACCCTGCCCGAGATCAAGCTGCCCGCCGACGCCACCGCCCAGGAGACGACGGCCCTCGTCACGGAGGCGCTCGGGCCGGCCATCGTCACTCTCTCCCGGTGCTTCTCCTACGCCTTCGTGCACCTGGCCGAGGTCCACGACCAGGGGGACACCGACACCTCGACCGCGGACGTCCTGCGGTCGCTGTCCCTGCAGTTCGCGCAGCGGGACGGCGCCTGAGCCCGACGCCGTGTCATCCGTACCCGGGGCGCAGGTCCGGCGCCCCGGGCGTGCCGACCCGAGAGTCCCCTCGTGATCGAAGCGTCCGTCGCGGCCGTGCCCGGGCTGCTCGTCTCCTTCCTGGTCCTCGCCGTCGTCGTCGGGGCTCCCACCGCGCTCGCGGCGAAGGCCCTCGGCAGGCCCTGGCCGCTGCGTACGGCCCTGGCCGTCCAGCTGGCGGGCATCGTGGCCGTGACACTGCTCCCCGGTGACGCCGGGCTCCCCACGGGGCAGTGCGACACGGGAGCGCCCTCGTACCTGTTCACGTCGGAGAGTTCGCTGCTGAACATCGCCCTCTTCGCACCGGCCGGGTTCCTGGCCGTCCAGTTGTTCCGGCGCCCTGTCACCGTGGCGGCCGCGGGGGCCGTCCTGAGCGCGGCGGTCGAACTGTCGCAGTCGGCGGTTCCGTTGGGCCGGTCGTGCAGCGTGACCGACCTCGTGGCGAACGCGACCGGCGCCGTGGTCGGTTCCCTGGCCGGGGCGCTGTGGCTCCGGCTGCGACGCACTCCGCCGCGCAGGCCGCTGCGCGATCTCCTGGGAGGCGTCGCCCTCGCGGCGGCCGGCGCCGTGGCGGTGACCGCCGTCTTCGACAGCCGTGTCACCGGGGTGAACGTCGTGGCGCTCGACGAGCACCACCGCGGCCTCGCCGAGTCCTCCGTCGAGGCCGACGCGTGGCTCACCTCCGCGGCCAGGGACATCTACGGCAGCGGCACCGAGATCACCGGGGCCGCCACGGAGAAGAGCGGTGACCGGCTGAGGATCACCGTTGACACGAACCGCGGGAGCGTCTCGGGCTGGTGGCCCGACAGGGAGCTGGTCAGCGCCTCGTCGTCACACCGGCGCGGTGGAGCGGCGTCTCTCAGCGGGAGACAGGTCTCCGAATCGGCCGACGCGTTCGCGCGGCGGTGGTTCCCGCAGTACGCCGCCGGACGCGAAGGGGTTGTCCGCTCCGTCGGGGACGGCGTCGCACGGACCTACCGGGTGACCTATCGGCGTCACACGGAGGGCGCCATGACGCCGATGCGCCTCGACCTCACCATCGCCGCCGTCGCCGACGTCACGGCCGACGTCGGCACCAGCACAACCACCGGCACCGGCACCGACGTCAGGGTCATCGCGTTCTCCGTCGGCGGGGCCGAAGACCCCGTCTCGTCGAGCCAGCCTTGAGTCAGCAGGCGTCGTACTTCCAGGCGTCGCCCTCCAACGCCCAGGGCTGCGCCTGCTGGTCGAACTTCGGCAGCCCCGTCACCTTGTAGTCGGCGCGCCCGGTCTTGCCGGACACCTCGGCCCGCACGTCGCTCACCGTGTGGTCCGCGCCGTAGTCGGCCGACGCCTTCTTCACTGCCTCGGTGTACGCGGCCTTGGTGATCTTCTTCGCGCAGCGCGCGGACAGCATGCCGTACGCGGTGTCCACGTCGCCGGCGAAGTAGGAGGCGGTGTAGACGGCGACGGCCGCCTTGAGGTCGTCGCCCTCGTGCTCCGCGGGGACGCTGACGGTGGGCTCGGCGACGGGCGTGCCCGAGTCGCTGGCGGGCGGGGCGTCGTCGCCGGACGAGGAGCAGGCGGTGAGCGCGGCGAGAAGCAGGGCCGCGGTGGCGATGGTGGCGCGGATGCGCATGGTGTGTCCCCCCTGGACGTGAAGCGTGCGCAGGAATGGTGCCACGGCGGACGCGCAGACAGGCCCCGCCGACGGGCTTTCGCGGAGGCCTGTGACCAGGCTGCTGCCGAGATGTGACAGTCGGGCGCACGGCGGCGGTGATCGGCCCGCCGGTGTCCCGGCGGTGATCAGCCGCCCGGTGTCCCGCCGCGGCGCGCGAGGGAGCGCCCGAGCGCCTCCGTCGGCCGGCAGCACCATGCGAGGAGACGGCTGGTGATCACGAAGTAGTGGACGCCGACCCGTCCCCGCTCCTTGTCCAGGATCTGCGGGGCGGCGTCGCGCAGGACGTGGCGGACATACCGCCTGCGGATCGGCGCACCGGCCAGGAGCAGCACCGGCGAGGACACGAGGACGGCGGCCGCGACGAGCGCCCGCACGGCGATGAGCCTCGCCCGGTTCTCGTAGCGCATGCGCTCAGTGTGCTGCTCTGTGCGTCGCTTGTCAGCCTGCTCGGAAGCGGTGTGTGTGCCGGGCGGTGGCTCCGGGCACGGGATCGACCGTCTGGACGTAGGCTTCAGCCAGCACTGACGTGACGGGGGCGGAGCACATGACGGCAGGGACAGCACCGAGGTGGGGGTCGGCCCTCGATGCGGTCGTGGTGTACGCGCAGGGCGCCCTCTGCCGCCGCCTGGCCCGCGGCGCCGTGCCGCCGGACGGCCGGGTCCGTGTGACGGGTCTCCCGCGCGCGCTGGACGCCGGGTCCCTGCGCGTCCGTGTCACGGGCGGCGGGGGCTCACGCGTCGTCGAGGCACGCGTGGAGGTCGAGGCGGAGCCGCTCGGCGCCACCGTGCCCGACGCGTTGCGCAGCGAGGTGGAAGCGCTGCGCGAGGAGTGCGCGGCGGCGCAGGCGCGACACGACCGGCAGGTGCGCCTGATCGACGAGGTCCGGGCTCTGCGTCCGGTCCCGCCCGCCCGCAGGCGGGACGACCCGCACCGCCGCACCCCGGTCGACGCATGGCTGGAACTGGCTGACTTCGTCGACGAGCGGCTCACCGCACTGCACTCCCGCCTCGCCGAGTCGGAGAAGGCGCTGGCCCGGGCGGAGCACGCCCTCGCGGTCGCCGCCGACCGGCTGGCCCGCGCCTCCACCGACGCACCGGCCGCCCACGTGGCGACCACGGTCTGCGCGCTGGTGACCTTCGACGGCGCCGGCGGTGACACGGAAGTGGAGCTGGAGTACGCGGTGCCGGGCGCCGTCTGGGCGCCGGCGTACCGGCTCACGCATCGTCAGGGCGACGGCAGCGGCCGCCTGGTGCTGCGCGCCTCCGTCGCCCAGCGCACCGGCGAGGACTGGGCCGGCGTCCGGCTCGCTCTGGCGACCGCCGACCTCGGGCGCCGTACCGACCTGCCCAGGCTCCGCTCGCTGCGCATCGGACGGCGCCAGACGGACCCTACGCCGCCTGGCTGGCGTGAACCGCCGTCGGGTCTGGCCGATCTGTTCGCCGGGTACGACGCGGCCGGGCGCCGCCCCGCCGTGGCACGGCCGACCGTCGGCGCCGGGGGACGTCCCGTGGCCGGGGCCGGCGCCCCGGCCCCTGTCCCCCCGCCGCCGATGCCGATGCCGATGGCGCCGCAGGGTTACGACCAGCCGCTCGCCGCCGCGCCGCCCGGTTACGGCGCACCGCCCCCGGCGCCCGGCAGCGCCTACCCGCAGGCGTTCGGCGGCGGTGGGGACGGTCACGCGCAGACGGCCCTCTCCCACCCGGGCGGCGGGACGCCCCACGCAAGCCGCGCTCCCTCCGCGCCCGCCGCCATGCCTCCCGCCGCCATGCCCGCGGCTCCCGGCCGGGCGGCGCCGCCCCGGCCTTCCGCGCCCGCACCCGTGGGCTCCGGTCAGGCCGGTCCGCCGCGGCCCAGCGGATCCGAACTCGACTACACGGCTCTCGTCCTGTGCGGACCGGACGAACAGCCCGCCCGCCGCGGCCGACTGTTCCCCGACGCCCCCTTCGACCCGACGGCTGCCGAGTACCGTCGCCGCGCCGAGAGCGTGGCCGCGCTGCAGCTGCCCGCACACGCCGTGCGGCCCCGCGAGTCGGCGGGTTCGTTCGACCACCGCTTCGACGCCGCCGCCCGCGCCGACATCCCGTCCGACGGCGCCTGGCACACCGTCACCGTCGGTGAGATCTCGGTCGGTCTGCGCACCGAGTACCTGTGCGTGCCGTCCGTGGAGCAGACCGTGTACGCGACGCTGGCGCTCTCCAACGCCACCGGCCAGGCGCTGTTGGCAGGCCCCGTGGAGATCACCGCGGGCGACGACTTCCTGCTGACGGCGGCCCTGCCCACCCTCGCGCCCGGCGGTGTGTGCCGGGTGGGACTGGGCCAGGCCGAGGGCGTCCGGGTGACCCGCCGCACGCAGCTGCACGAGACGACCGCCGGGCTGCGCAACACCACCACCGTGCTCGACCACCGCGCCCACGTGGAGCTGGCCAACCGGCTCGGCGAGCCCGTCACCGTCGAGGTCCGCGAACGGGTTCCGGTCACCTCGGATCCGGACGTCCGGATCGAGGAACGAGCCGACTGGACCGCGCCGCGCACGGACGGCGACGCCGAACACCACGCCCCCGGCGCCCGCGTCTGGCGGGTGGAGCTGCCCGCCGGCGCCACGGCCGCCCTCGACGGCGGCTACGAGATCCGCATCCCCTCTGCCAAGACCTTGGCCGGCGGCAACCGCAGGAGCTGACGCACCCATGTCCACGGCACCCGAGCCGATCCCCCTGCCCGTCACGGCCGTCACCTGTCTGGAGGACCGCGCCCACGTCGAGCGCACCGCCGTCCTCGACCTTGAGGCCGGCGTCCGGCGGCTGCGCCTGGGCCCGGTGAGCGCGCTGGCCGTCGACCGCACACTGCACGCCGAGCTCACCGCCGACGCTTCGGCGACCGTGCTCGACGCGCGGATCGTCCGTGGCTGGAGCCCGCGCGGGCCCCGGCCCGCCGACGACGACACCGCGCTTCGGCACCGTGTGCACGCCCTCGAAGAGGAGTTGCTCGTCCTGGGCCGGCAGCGCGACCGGCTGCACACCCGCCTCGACACGCTGGGCCGTCTCGCCGCCGATCTGCTGCGCGAGATCGGCGAGGGCGCCGGTCGCGGAGAGGTCGAAGGGCCCCGCTGGGAACGCGAACTGGACCGTCTGGACGGCGAGCGGGACTCCCGTGACGAGCAACTGCGCACCGTGGAAGCCCGGTTCGCCGCCCGCAGCGCCGAACTCACGGCGGCCCGCAACGCCATGGAGCTGGCCGAGGGAGAACCGGCCGAACTGACCGCCCACGTCGAACTGACCGTGGAGGCCACGGCCCCCGGGCAGGCCGCTCTGCGGCTGAGCCACCTCACCGCGTGTGCGCTGTGGCGGCCCGTCTACCGGGCCGTGCTCGACGGGGACTCCCTGTCGCTGGAGACCGACGCGATGGTCTGGCAGCGCACCGGCGAGGACTGGTCCGATGTGACGTTGACGCTGTCCACGGCCCGTTCGGCGCAGGCCGCCGTCCCGCCGCGGCTGCGCGAGGACCGGCTCACCCTCCAGGACCGCTCCCCCGCGGAACGCCGCAGCGTCGACGTCGAACTGCGCGAGGAGGAGATCGCGGACCTCGGCCCGACGCCGGTGATCGGTCTGCCCGGAGTGGACGACGGCGGCGAGACACGGGTGCTGCACGCCCCCGCGCCGGTGCACGTCCCCGGGGACGGGCGCGCCCACCGCGTGCCGCTCTCCGCGTTCACCACGACAGCGAGCGTGGAGCACGCCTGCGCGCCCGAGCTGTCCCCGCTGGTCACCCAGGTGGCCGGGTTCGACAACCTGTCCGGCCACGCCCTGCTCGCCGGCCCGGTCGATCTGGTGCGCCGCAGCGGGTACAGCGGCCGCGGCGCGCTGGACTTCACCGCGCCCGGAGCCCGCGTCGAACTCGCCTTCGGCAGCCTCGACGATCACCGCGTCGTCCGTGACGCCGAAGAGGTTCGCGACACCTCCGCCCTCACCCAGCGAACGGTCGTGACCCGTACCGTCCGGCTGCACGTGTCCCGCTTCTCCGCCCCGGACGCCGCCTCCCTCGACGCCCCGGACGCGCCCGGGACCCCCGGCGAGGAAGTGGTCGTCGTGCGTGAGCGGATGCCCGTCTCCGAGATCTCCGCCGTGCAGACGCGCCTGCGCGAGGACGCCTGCTCCCCCGCGCCCGACGCCGTCGACGCCGACGGCATCGTCCGGTGGGACCTCGCCCTCGCGCCGGGCGGCCACCGCACCGTCACCCTCGTCTACGAGATGACGGCGAGCAGCAAGGTCAGCGGCCTGTGACAGACCTGGCCCCTGCCTCCGCAGGGCCGCGCACGGCTGAACCGGGCGCATGCGACCCGGGCCCGGTCATCCGGGCCCGGGTCAGCCGGTGACGAAGGCGTTCCTCACGGCTTGCTCCCAGAGCTCCAGCCCCGCGCGCAGCAGTTCGCGCACCGTCTGGGCCTCCTGGTCCGTCCAGGCTCCGTCGCCGGCCGCGGGCTCGAGGGGTTCGCCGCCGAAGAGCTTCTCGTAGGCGCGGTCCTGGAGCGGTCCCCGCGACGGCGGGCCCGTACCGACCCCCAGGCTGTGGGAGAGGTCGTCGAAGAAGTTCCAGGCCTCCAGCAGCAGGCCTGCCGGGACCGGCCCGTGCCCCGGGTGTTCCGCCCACCGGCGTACGACGTCGAGATCGAGAGTGGCCTCGTCCTCCCGGACGAGCTTCCAGCCGTTGCGGTCGCAGTGGCCCTGGAGGGCGTCGAGGTCGTGGAACGCGAGGAGTCTTCCCAGGTCGTCGACGGCGAGCGCATCGGGGTCGTCGCCCTCGCCCGGCCGCCAGATCAGGGTCGCTTCCCCTCTCCTGGCGGCGATCCGGTACGGATAGCGGTCAGCCATGCAGAATCTCCCGTGGGGCCCCTGTGCCGTGGCGCGCGGCGGCCACAAGGATCATCCTGCCCGGTCGCTTCGTCGGACGCGGACCGTTTTTGCGTGTGCTTGCGCCAGGAGGGGCGACGGCGGCGCCTGACGGGCTGCTCACACGAGTTGGTAGCCGCGCAGCGCCGTGAGCAGGAGGTAGGTGTCCTGCAGTGACCCGGAGGCGTCTCCCAGGGAGCGGTAGATGCCCCACTTCGGGCGCACCCGGTCGGCCAGGAAGGTGTCGACGCCGGTCTTCGAGGCGTCCACGACGGTGGCGCCGCCGCTCTTGAGGATCCAGCGGACCGAACCCGCCGAGCCGTTGCCGACCTTGATCTGGAAGTCGACGTCGGTCCACGTGTCGTGCAGCGGTTCCAGGTCGGTGCGGCCGACGAGGATGTCGTCGACGGCGAGTTTCAGCTCGATGGTCTGCCGCCCGTTCACCCTGCGCAGCGACTGCACGACGATCGGGGAGGTGCCGTTGCCGGGCTGCTTCATCTGCATGATGTGCGTGAAGGTGGTGGT
The DNA here is from genome assembly GCF_040299045.1 of Streptomyces sp. NPDC001027. Classification (NCBI taxonomy): domain Bacteria; kingdom Bacillati; phylum Actinomycetota; class Actinomycetes; order Kitasatosporales; family Streptomycetaceae; genus Streptomyces; species Streptomyces sp. NPDC001027. Next base: position 2,850 of record NZ_JBEPBI010000232.1, on the reverse strand, counting down.
CGCCTTCAGCGAGCTGGGGATGTACATCGAGTAGGTGACCCGCCAGGTCTGCCCCGGGGTCCAGGTGAGGTAGTCGGCGCCGCTGCCGTTGCGCAGACCGGTGACCTCCTGGCGCTGACGGTCGGTCGAGGTGTCCCGGTCGACCTTGTGCATGGTGAAACGCCAGTTGTCGCCGTCGGTCCGGATGTGCGGCTGCCCGCCGGGGTGGGAGTCGGCGCGGTCGTCCTCGACGGTCTCGAAGGCGCGGAGGCCGTCGCGGCGCGCCGTCGGGGCCCACTTCTGCTGCCAGGAGGCGGCGTGCGCGGCGCCGGGCAGGCCGACGACCGAGGCCGTCGCCGCGCTGCCGAGCGCCGCGCCGAGCAGAGTCCTGCGGGATGTGCTCAAGACTGTCCCACCTCGCTCATGTCCAGAGTTCATGGTTCATGTACATGACCCAGATTCACACAGTGGTTCCTGGGGTGTGGCAACAGAGTCCCGGTCGAACGCGGTCCGGTCAATGGTCCAGACCGATGAAGCCCCCTCCACTTCCGGCCAATCTCCGGTTCCCGCCAGGGGGTTGACGACATCGGCGGGGAGGGTCCACGTTGTACGCCACCCAGTAAGGAAACTTTCCTAACAGAAGGGTCCCCCACCGTGCGCCCTCGTTCACTGACCTTCACGGCGGCCGCCGCCGCCCTCCTGGCCACCGCCTTCCTGCCGTCGAACGCGTCCGGTCTCGCCCGCGGCTCCGACGCGGACGCCGCCGGCCCCGCCGCGCTGCGGGAGGGCTCGGTCAGCGCCGCCGCCCTGCTCGCCAAGGTGACGTCCTGCTCGCAGATATCGAACGGCAAGTACCGGACCGACGAGGAGACGTCGGCCACCGTCCCGGTGTGCGGCAAGAACGGCGCGGTCTTCTGGAAGGCCGACATGGACGTCGACTGCGACGGGCAGCGGACCTCCAAGTGCAGCGAGGCCACCGACCCCTGGTACCAGGACGACACGGCGTTCCACCAGTCGGACGGCAAGCCGCTGCGCGCCGACGCCCTGCCCTACGTGGTCGTGCCCAGCTCCAGCTCCCTGTGGAACTACAGCTCCGCCGGCATCAAGGGCGGCGGGGTGGTCGCGGTGATCTACCAGAACAAGGTGGAGTACGCGGTCGTCGGCGACACCGGCCCCACGAAGATCATCGGCGAGGCCTCGTACGCAACGGCCAAGGCGCTCGGCATCGATCCGGACCCGGAGAACGGCGGCGCCGACTCCGGCGTCACCTACATCCTGTTCAAGAACTCGAAGGTGTCCCCCATCGAGAGCCACAGCGCGGCGGTCGCCGCCGGGGACCGGCTGGCCCAGGCGTTCCTCCGCGACAACTGACGCACCCCGCGCCGTGTGGTCGCCGTGTCGTCACAGCTCCCACACGACCGGCAGCGAGGCGTCCGCGCCGTCCGCTGAGTAGTCGTGGGCGACGTCGAGCAGGCCGGCCATCCGCGCCTGCCACGCGATGTTGACGGGCAGCTTCTCGAGCTCGGCGATCATCGCCGGGTAGTCCGCGACGTCCAGCACGTGGAACAGGTCGGTGCCGCTGCGCCAGATGGTCCACTCGCTCACCCCGGCGGCGCGGATGGCGGCGGTCAGCTCCTCGGGCACCTCGCGGTGTGCGGCCTCGTACTCCTCGACGCGGTCGGCGCGGACCTTGGTGTGCAGGGCGACCCTCATGACGGCTCCTTCGGCGACGTGGCTTCCCCGGCGGGGGCGGCGTGCCCGGCAGGTGCGGTGCGCCCGCCCGGGGCGGCCGAGGGGACGGGGGTGTCCGGGTCGAGCAGCCCCTCGGCGCGCAGCTCCTCCCACAGGGCGTCCGGGATCGGGCGTCGCAGCTGCTGCACGGTGTCGTGCACCTCCTGCGGCGACCGGGCCCCGGTCAGGACGCTCGCCACCGCGGGGTGGCCGAACGGGAAGCGCAGCGCGGCGGCCCGCAGCGGCACGCCATGGCGTTCGGAGACCGCCAGCAGCCGCAGCGCCCGTTCGAGCACCGGCCGGGGCGCCGGCGCGTAGTCGTAGGTGGCCCCGGGCCGGGGCGCGGTGAGCAGACCGGAGTTGAACACCCCGCCGATGACGACGCCACGGCCCCGCGCGGCCGCCTCCGGGAGCAGTTCGGAGAGCCCCTCCTGGTCCAGGAGCGTGTAGCGGCCGGCCAGCAGGACCACGTCGACGTCGGTCTCGCGCACGAACCGGGCGGGCAGAGCCGACTGGTTCATCCCGACGCCGATCGCGCCGATCACGCCTTCGGCGCGCAGCCGCTCCAGCGCCGGGTACGCCTCGCGCAACGCCTGCTCGGCGTGGTCGTCCGGGTCGTGCAGCAGGACGACGTCGATCCGGTCGACGCCGAGACGGTGCAGGCTCGCCTCCAGGGAGCGCAGCACCCCGTCGGCGCTGAAGTCCCACACCCGGCGGTGCGTGGCCGGGACGGCGAAGCCGTTCGCGAGGTCGTCGCCGGCGGCCCCCTGCGGTTGCGGGACGAGCAGCCGGCCCACCTTGGTGGAGAGGGTGTAGGCGTCGCGGGGGCGGTCGCACAACGCGGCGCCGAGCCGGCGTTCGGACAGGCCGAGCCCGTAGTGGGGCGCGGTGTCGAACGTGCGGACGCCGGCGTCCCAGGCGGCGTCCACCGTGGCCTGGGCGTCGTCGTCGGACACCGGTCGGTAGAGGTTGCCGAGCGCGGCGCAGCCGAGCGCCAGCTCCGAGACGGCCACCGTCCCGGCGCCCAGCCCGGTGGTCCTCACGACCGGTCCGCCGGGCGCAGCCGCAGTCCCTGCATGCCGCCGTCCACCGCGAGCGAGGCGCCGGTGACGGAGGCCGCGGCGGGGCTCGCCAGGTAGA
>NZ_JBEPBI010000231.1:0-12053 GCF_040299045.1 Streptomyces sp. NPDC001027 | reverse complement strand
AGATACGCTCTTCGGCATCCGAGCGGCCGGACCCCTCGCCGCGCCGCTCGCATCCCCCCATGCTCAGGAGACTCGCGTGCGCGACGGCGACGTAGTGGTGATCGGCGGCGGCTATGCGGGCGTACGCCTCGCGAAACGGCTGGACGCGACGGCCCGGGTCACCCTGATCGACCGCAAGGACGTCTTCTTCCACCGTATCGCCTCCCTCCGCGCCGGCGTGCGCCCGGAGTGGTCGCTCACCCCGTTCATCCCGTACGACCGGCTGCTGCGCGACGGACGGACGGTCGTCGGCAAGGCGGTCCGCATCGACACCGCCGAACGGCAGGTCGTCCTCGCCACCGGCGAGCGGCTGCCCTACGACGTGGCGGTGATCGCCACCGGCGCCGACTACCCCGAACCGGCCCGCTTCACCGGGACCACCGCCGAGGAGACCCTCAAGGCGTTCGCCGGCCACCAGCGCGCCGTCGCCGCCGCCGAGCACGTCCTCGTGGTGGGCGGCGGCCCCTCCGGCGTCGAGCTCAGCGCCGAGATACGCCTGGCCCGGCCGGACGCCCGGGTCACGCTCGCGCACTCCGGGCCCGCGCTGCTGCACTCCACGGGCAGTGAGCGGGCCGGCCGCAAGGCGCAGGCCTGGCTCGAGTCGCACGACGTCGAGGTCCGTCTGGACTCGTTCATGTCCCGCGGCACCGACTTCGGCGCCTACCGGGACGCGCACGGCGGCGTCCTCGAAGCCGACCTCTCCTTCTGGGCGACCGGCACCACCCCCAACACACTGTGGCTGCGCCTGGCCGGACTCGGCGACTGGCTGAACCCGGCCGGACACGTCAAAGTCGACCGCCGGCTCCGCGTCGAGGGATGGCCGGACGTGTTCGCCGTCGGCGACGTCAACGACGCGACCGAGCTCAAGATCACCCCGGCCGCGCTCGCCCAGGCCGACCTCGCCGCCCACAACATCCGCGGCTACCTGCAGAGTCCCGGCCGGCACCGCAGGGAGCCCCGCCTCTACCGGCCGCTCCAGCGCACGCCGCTGATCGTGCCCTTCGGCCCGACCGACGGACTGACCCTGCTGCCCGTGCCGGGCGGCGAGAGCGCGGTGCTCGGCGGCCGCACCTCCGTGCTGGCCAAGGCGAAGACCCTCATGACCCCGTACATGCGCCGTCAGCTCGGATACACCGCGACCTGACGGGCGTTGGCCCGAGCCGCCCCCCGGGGCGCCGCCTCGGCCCGGTCCCCTACGCCCCGCCGTCCGCGTCCCCCCGAGGCGGTCCGGCAGTCTGGATGAGGGGCAGGGCGTCCAGGTACTCCGGCGGGTGGTCGAACGCCCGGGTCAGGGCGGCGAGATGGGGCTGCAGGCTGTCGGTGAGGGCGTCCACGACGGCCGGGAGTCCGTGCACATGGCCCGGCTCGATGTGGCCGTCGGCGAGGAGCACGCCGGTGTGCGGGGAGAGGTGGGTGAGCAGGTACAGGGCGGTGACCTCGGTGAGGAGGCGCCGGGCCGGCTCGTGAGCGGTGCGGGCCAGGGCGGCCAGGAGGGCGTCCGCGGCCTGCAGCCTGATGTGGCTCTGGGCCTTGTGCAGCGCGGGAGCGGAGGCCGTGTTCCAGCGGGCCTGCGGGTCGTGCGAGGGCCCGTCGCGCAGGGCCCGGTGCGCCTGGTCGTGGAAGACCTGCTCGGTGCGGGCGAGCAGGTTGCGCAGATGGCGGGGGTTGGTGAGGACGGGCGGCCCGGCGTCCGGGGTGGGCGGGATCGGCGGCTGATGGAGCAGCTCCGCGGCCGCCTTGGTGGTGATGAGGAGGTTGTCGCCCTCCGCCGTGATCGTCCCCTCGATGTACTCGGAGAAGCCGGCGAGGTGGTTCGCCGGGAGCAGCCCCTGCGCCCCGCAGCGCTCCCGCGCCTCCAGCGCGATGGTGCGCGCCTCCCAGGTGATCCAGGCCTTGGCGAGCGCGACGAGGCGTTCGAGGTGAGCACGGTCCGCGGTGTCGTGGCTGCTCCACCGCGCGGTGAGCGAGCGGTGCAGCAGCGTCATCGCGTAGGCGGTGGCGACGCCCTGGAGCAGCCTGCTGTGGTGGGTGCGATGGGCGTTGACGGGCAGCCGCTGACCGGGCCGGGCTCCGCTCACATGCCGGTGGTCGCCGTAGCGGACGGCGATCGCGAGGGCCGCCCGTGAGGCTCCGACAGCCGCGGCGCTCATGCACAGCTTGCCGACGGTGACCCGGGAGATCGAGGTGAGGAAGCGTTTGCGGCGGTTGCCGAGGCTGCTGGTGAGGACGTCGTCGGGACCCAGTCGCCCGTGCTCGCCCTGCAGGAGGGCCCGGCGCGGCAGGGGGAGGCGGTCGAAGGAGGTGAGGCAGTGGTCGACGGGGGCGTTCGGACGCAGCGGGAGGGGTGTGACCGTGATGTGGGGGAGCGGCCCGTCGTCGTCGGTGAGCGGGGTCAGGAAGAGGAACACCCCGTGGTCGCGGTCGCCGACGAGCAGGCGTGCGGCCACCACGGCGCTCTTGGGGCCGCCCAGCGTGCTGGTGTTGGGCATGAACTTGGCGGCGCCGGGGTGCGGGGTGTGCAGCAGGAACCCGCCCGTCGCGTGGTCGAGACGGGCGGTGGTCTCCAGCGCGAAGGCGTCGTTGCCGTGGTCGACCTCGGTGCACAGGAAGGTCCCGATGCGTCGCAGCGCGGTGAACTGGGCCAGGTCCCTGGAGGGTTCGGGGTCGTGGTCGAGCAGGCTGCCGAGGAAGAGGTTGTAGTGGATGCTGGCGACGGTGGTGAGGCCGCCGCCGCCGTCCACGATGGCGGCCCACTCGTGCAGTGCCGTGAGGAGGGCCGGGTCCGTCGCGAGCGAGGCGGGATCGGCCAGGGAGTCGTTGACCAGCCGCAGCCAGACGTAGGACTGCGCGGCCCGCTCCTCAGGAGTGAGACCGGGCCGGTGACGGAAGTCGTCCTGTGCGATGAGGCGGCGCCACGGGGCGTGGACGCGCTCCCGCTCGCCGTCCAGGTCGAACAACAGCCGGGTCAGCTCGCGGACGGTCGCCGCCTCCTCCCGCTCCGGGTCGCCGGCCGCGAGGGGACGGGGACCGCTGCGGTGCGGCCCGGCGGGGCGCTCCGCGCCGTGGAATGCCAGAAGGGCCATGACCACTCCCCGTTGTCACGAATCCGCACACGCGTACGTCTGGTTGCGCCGTCCGCCAAAAGATACGGACCTACCGGTTTTCTCATCAAGTCGGAAACCGGCAATCCGACCGGCTGCGGATGGCGTGTTTTGGGCGGTGACAGGGCCGCGCGAGCGCGTCTGGCACGGGCGCGGCGAACCCGCCGCCGAGGTCCGGCCGTCGCGGCGCCGGAGGCCGCGGCGACCGGGGGCCGGACCGGTCGCCGGTGCGGCGGTGGACAGGAGGCCGCGAGGTGGCATGAGTCAGACCTGTCGGTATATTTTCGAGCCGGATTCGCCGGAGCTACCTCGGAGGTGGGGCGTGGCGCTGCAGGAACGGGCCGTCCGGACGAGGCGGGCCGTCCTCGTCGCGGCCGCGGCGGTGTTCGCCGAGGTGGGGTACGAGGCTGCGACGATCGCGGAGATCCTCGCCCGGGCCGGCGTGACCAAGGGCGCGCTCTACTTCCACTTCTCCTCGAAGGAGGAGCTCGCCCAGGCGGTGCTGGCCGGTCAGCTGGAGACCGTCCCGGCCGTGCCCGCACGGGAGTTGCTGCTGCAGCAGGGGCTGGACGAGGCCTTCGTCCTGGCCCATCTGCTGTCGGTGGGCGATCCGCTGGTCCAGGGGAGCATCAGACTGACCGTGGATCAGGGCGCGCCGACGGACGGCCTGGACCGGCGCGCGCCGATGCGCGGGTGGATCGCGCACAACGCGGACCTGCTCGGGCGGGCCAAGGAGCGCGGCGAACTGCTGCCGCACGTCGACGTGGCGGCCGCCGCGCGGATGTTCGTGGGCGCCTTCACCGGCGTCCAGGTGCTGTCCAAGATCATGACGGGGCATGCGGACCTGCCGGAGCGGGTGGCCGACCTTCAGCGGCACCTGCTGTCCGGGGTCGCGGTGCCCGCCGTGCTGCTGCAGCTGGACACGGCCGCCGACCGGGGCGCCCGGGTGTACGAGGAGGCCGTGAGGGCCAGTTGGCCGACGGGACAGCCACGCGTCGCCGGATGACCGGCCCGGCCTCGTCCCCTGGGTGCGGGCGGGGCGGCGGTTGAGGGTGGGGCGGCAGGGGGAGGGGACCGGGGCGAACGGTCGCCCGGGGGCGCGGTTCCGCGTCCCGGCTGGGAGGCGGGGCGCAGCTCCTCCCGACCGGTGCGCAGACCGACAGCGCGGGACCGACCCTGGGAGTTCGACGATGGATACGACAGCCTGCCCCTACGCCCTGGACGTGACCGGGCGGGACCTCGCGGGCGAGGCGGCGATGCTCCGGGCCCGAGGCCCCGCCGTGCAGGTGGAGCTGCCGGGGGGCGTGGTCGCCTGGGCGGTGCTGCGGCAGCGCGAGGTGGAGCGGCTGCTGACCGATCCCCGGGTGTCGAAGGACGCGCGCCGGCACTGGCCGGAGCTGATCGAGGGGCGCATCACCGAGGACTGGCCGCTGTACCCGTGGGTGATCAACGAGAACATGCTCTTCGCCTACGGGGACTCGCACACCCGGCTGCGCAGGCTGGTGGCGGGGGCGTTCACCGCGCGGCGTTCGGAGGCCATGCGGCCACGGGTGGCCCAGATCGCGGCCGAGCTCGTCGACGCTCTCGCGGCGAGCGGCGCGGGGGAGCCCGTGGACCTGCGGGCCTCGTTCGCCGAGGTGCTGCCGATGCGGGTGATCTGCGAACTGTTCGGGGTGGCCCAGGGCGAGGCCACCGACGCCCTGTGCGCGGCCCTGCACACGGTGTTCGGGACGACGATCAGCGGGCGGGAGATCGAGGCGGCCCGCATGGAGGCCTTCGTCCGGCTGTCGGACCTGGTGCAGGCCAAACGGGCCGAACCGGGCGACGACCTCACGTCCCTGCTGATCCAGGCACGTGACCAGGAGGACCGGCTCACCGAGGAGGAGCTGCTCGGCACCCTGTTCCTCATGATCGCCGGAGGGCAGGACACCACGGCGGCCCTGATCACCAACGCGGTCGGCGCGCTGCTGCGATGGCCCGAGCAGCTGGAGCACGTCCGGGCGGGCCGGGCGACCTGGCAGGACGTGACCGCCGAGACGATGCGGGTGCACACCCCCGGGGCCTACTCGCCGATGCGGTTCGCCGTCGAGGACATCGACCTGGACGGCGTGCAGATCCGCAAGGGCGAGGCCATCCTCGTCAACTTCGCGGCGGGCGGCCGGGATCCGCAGCGCTACGGGCCGCACGCCGAGCGGTTCGACGTGCTGCGGGGGGACCGCGACGGCCTCGGGTTCGGTCACGGGCCGCACCGCTGCCTCGGGGCGCCGCTGGCCGCGGTGGAGGCGGAGAGCGCCTTCGCCGCGCTCTTCGACCGCTTCCCCCGCATGGAACTCGCCTGCGCACCGGAGGAACTGCTCCCGTTGCCCAGCTTCCTGATGAACAGTCACCGATCGCTTCCGGTGCGCCTCGGTCCGGTCCAGACCTGAACCGGACATCGTCCCCTGCGTCGTCGACGGCCGAACGCCGGGAGTGCGACTGAAGATACCGAGCGCGCGGTTTACTTCGGCGTCGCTCCGGTGGGATGCTCTCCCCGTTCCGCCGGACGCAGGACGCGGCCCCCGCCGTCCGCGCAGGCTGGGGAGGAAGACCTGATGGTCAAGCAGGCACGGGCGGCCCGCACCCGCCAGGCCCTTGTCCGGGCGGCGGCCGAGGTGTTCGCCGCCGAGGGATACGCCGGGGCGTCCCTTCCCGCCATCAGCGAACGGGCGGGGGTGAGCAACGGCGCGCTGCACTTCCACTTCGCCAGCAAGCACGACCTGGCGGCGGAGGTGGAGAGGGCGGCCGCGGCCGGCGCGCAGCGCCTCGCCGAACGATGCCGTGGCCGGGCGGACACGCTGCTGCAGTCGCTCGTGCACACGGCCTGCGGACTGCTGCTGGCGGTGGTCGCCGACCCCGTCATCCGGGCCGGGTTCCGGCTGAGCGGAGACCCCTCGCGCAAGGGCGGAACCCGGCTGCTGCGCTGGTGGCAGGCGTGGGTGCACGAACTCGTCGTACAGGCGCAGCGCGAGGGGGAGCTCGCGCGGGACGTCCCGGCCGACGTCGCCACGACCGTGATCGTGGCCGCCACGGCAGGCTTCGAGGTGATGGGCGCGGCGGACCGCGACGTGCTCTCGGCGGAGCGCGTGACACAGCTGTGGACCTTCGTCCTGCCCCGGCTGGCGTCCTCGCCGGACCACGCCTCGACGCCGCCGCAGCCGCAGACACCGCTGGAACAGCCGGGCGACCAGGGCGGGTTTCGAAAGTAGCGTCGTCTGCCCGACGGGCAGGCCCGGCGGCGTCCTTCGGTCGTGCGGGCTGCGGATCGCATCGGGGCTGGTCGACGCCGGTCTCGGGGGCGACTCCTCAGCGCGCGACGGGCGCACCCCGGCTGCCGCCGCCTTCCTCTCCGGTGAGGCGCGAGCCGGTCCTGCGCTAATATTCTTTACCGAGTGCTTACGTTTCGCCGGGCGTCGACGCGCTCAGCCGTGTCGCCACGGCCGGCGGTCCGGTCACCGACGTGAGGGAGGGCGTGTCATGGGTCGAGTCATCCCCGTGCGCGTCGACAACGCCGCACGCGACCGCGTTCCCGATATCGGCGGTACCGGCCCGAGCGAGCCCCCGCTGCGCTGACGCGGCTCCGCCCACCCGGCGGCAGCCGCGCCACCGACGGCCGGTACAACCCCGAACGACCCCGCTGCCGTCCGGCGCGCCCCCGGCGACGGAGGCTTCGAGCCTCGGTCCGCCCACGGCCGCCCGGTCCGACGTCGGGGGAGTGGACCCCTCGAAGCCCGCGGCGCCGGGCCGCCTGCCAGGCGCGACGCCCGGAGCGGCGACCACCCCGTCCGCCAAGTCCGGCCCGCCCACAGGCGCCCTGGGCGATCCGCGCTGCGCCCGCACGTCCGGGGCGACCCGCGGGCTCCGCGACAGCACAGACGCACACCGCCGACCTCGACCGACGCGCCACCACCGATCCCGACCGACGGAGGACAGACGCCCGTGCACGACACCACCGCCCTGCTCATCGAACTCGGGGCGATCATCCTCGTCCTGGGCCTGCTGGGACGCCTGGCGGGTCGGGTGGGCTTCTCGCCCATACCCCTGTACCTGCTCGCCGGGCTCGCCTTCGGCCAGGGCGGCATGCTGCCCCTGGAAGCGAGTGAGGAGTTCATCGCGACGGGCGCCGAGATAGGGGTCATCCTCCTGCTGCTCCTGCTCGGCCTGGAGTACAGCGCCTCCGAACTCGTCACCAGCCTGAAGACCCAATACCCCTCCGGCGCGGTCGACTTCGTGCTCAACGCCGTCCCCGGCGCGGCCGCGGCCCTGCTGCTCGGCTGGGGTCCGGTGGCCGCCGTGGCGCTGGCCGGCGTCACCTGGATCTCCTCCTCCGGTGTGATCGCCAAGGTCCTCGGAGACCTGCGCCGGCTGGGCAACCGCGAAACCCCGGTCATCCTCGGCATCCTGGTCATGGAGGACCTCTCCATGGCCGTCTACCTGCCGATCCTCACCGCCCTGCTGGCCGGCGTGAGCCTCGCGGGAGGCGCGCTCACCCTGCTGATCGCCCTGGGCACCGTCGGCGCGGTCCTGTACGCGGCGCTGCGGCACGGACGTCTGATCAGCCGCGCGGTCTCCTCCGACAGCGCCGAGATGCTGCTGCTGGTCGTCCTCGGCCTCACCCTTCTGGTCGCCGGCATCGCACAGCGCCTCCAGGTGTCCGCGGCGGTCGGCGCCTTCCTCGTCGGCATCGCCCTGTCCGGCGAGGTCGCCGAGGGCGCCAGCAGTCTCCTCACCCCGCTGCGGGACCTCTTCGCCGCGGTCTTCTTCGTCTTCTTCGGACTGCACACCGACCCCGCGGCCATTCCGCCCGTGCTCTTCCCGGCCCTGGTCCTGGCGACCGTCACCACCCTGACGAAGATCGCCACCGGTTACTGGGCGGCGCGACGCGCCGGGATCTCGGTCAAGGGTCGGTGGCGGGCCGGCGGGACCCTGGTCGCGCGGGGCGAGTTCTCCATCGTCATCGCGGGTCTCGCGGTCGGCGTGGAACCGCGCATCGGACCGCTGGCGACCGCGTACGTGCTGATCCTGGTCATCCTCGGGCCGCTCGCCGCCCGCTGGACCGAGCCCCTCGCCGGCCGTCTCACCGCGGCGCGCCGAGCATCGGCGGCCCCGGCCGGGGACCTGGCCGCCGTCGACGCCGTGGAACCCGCCGGGACCGCGGGAGGCGCCAAGGCCGTGCCCGCGAGCCGCTGAGGAGGGGTGTGCCGCTGAGGAAACGGCGTGCCGGTGAGGAACGGCGTGCCCGTGAGGGCGGTGTGCCGCGAGGCGGAGACACCCCCGGCCGACGGCGCCCCTTTGTGACGGGGAGATAATCCGCGGGCGAGGACGTCCTAGCCGAACGGGGAGGCCATGACCGACCGCAACACGTCCGAGCCGTTCCTCGACGGCTTCCAACGGATGCTCGCGGACGCCGCCGTCACCGGCCGTCGTCTGACCCACGAGGAGATCCGCTCCCGGCGGGCGCAGGGGGCCCGGGCCGCCGAAGCCGGACACGACTGGCGCAGCGTCGTCCGGGCCCACCTCGCCGCCGGCCGCGACGGCTGGCCGCGGGGGGCCGACCCGGCCGGCGTCCTCACCGTCGTCGAGCAGGCCCTCGACGCCTTCGCCGACGGATACGAGAATGCGCAGCGCCTCGTGATCCGCAAGGAGGAGGCCGCACGCCGCGAGTTCATCGACGACCTGCTGCACGGGCGCGGGGACCCGGGCCAACTCGCCGCCCGCTCCGAGCGGTTCGGTCTGCGCCTGTCCCGCGCCCACGCGGTCGCGGTGGCAGAGGGCCCCGTCGAGTACGACGAGACGGACCCCGTGCCGCGCCGTGTGGAGGACGCGCTGTACGGCCGCTTCGAGAGCCGCCGCGTCCTGTTCACCACCGAACACGGCCGGATGGTGTGCATCGCCCCCGGCGACCAGGACGAGGTCCTCACCCACTTCGCCGAGCAGGCCCACGCCGCGGCCCCGGGGCGGATCCAGGTCGCCGTCGGCAGACCGAGGACGGGCCCGGTCGGCATCGGCCACAGCTACGAAGAGGCGCGCAACGCCCTGGACGTGGCCCAGCGCATGGCCCTCGACGAGCCGCTGCTGCGCGCCGCCGACCTGCTCGTCTTCCCCGTTCTCGCCCGGGACCGGCAGGCCCTGGTCGATCTGGTCCACAGCGTCCTCGGCCCGCTCGAAGGGGCCCGCGGCGGTGCGCAGCCGCTGCTCGCGACCCTGACGGCCTACTTCGACTCCGGCTGTGTGGCGGCGGCCGCCGCCCGGCAGCTCTCACTGAGCGTGCGCGCCCTCGGCTACCGGCTGGAACGCGTCCGCAGTCTCACCGGCGCCGACCCCGCCGACCCCGGCCACCGCTACACGCTGCAGACCGCGGTCATCGGCGCCCGTCTGCTCGACTGGCCGGCCGAGCCCCTGCAGCCGAGCGACCTGTCGACCTGAGGCCCCCGCGCAGGGAAGCCCGACCGGCCTGAGGCCGCGCGCGAACAAGGCCCGCCGGGTCACTCCCGCTCGAGGATCGCCGCGGCCGCGTCCACGCCCTCCCGGGTGCCGATCACGATCAGAGTGTCCCCGCCGGTCAGCCGGAACTGGGGCGTCGGCGACGGGATGGCCTCGGCGCGGCGCAGCACGGCCACGATCGAGACACCGGTCTCCGTCCGCATCCGGGTCTCCCCGAGCAGCCGGCCGTTCCAGTGCGAGGCGGCCGTCAGCTCGACGCGCTCCGCCACCAGGCCCAACTCGGTGGTCGACAGCAGGTTGGGACTGTGGTGGGCCGGCGTCATCGCGTCGACCAGCGCCGCCGCCTCGCCGGAGGTCAGGCGCACCGACAGCGCGCAGGCGTCCGGATCGTCCTCCTGGTAGGCGTTCAGCGTCCGGGCTCCGTCGCGATGCGCGACCACCGAGACACGGCGCTGCTCCCGTGTGGTCAGGTCATAGCGGACGCCGATGCCCGGCAACGGCGTACTGCTCAGGCGCGGAGCCCCCACGACTGCCCCCAGTCTTCATCGAGCGTGCTGCGAACGTTGCCGGTCCAGCCTAGGCCGTCTCGGACCGGGTGACCGAAGCCGGGCTCGGCGCCCCGGCGACCAAGTGGGAGAATCCGTGTTCAGGTCCACGCCGCCGTGGGGCCGGCGCTCGCCGGTCGGCGTCCCTTCGGCACGGGGCCGGAAGGAGGCGTGAACATGATCGAGTGGGTGTCCTTCAGGCAGGGCACCAGGCCAGTGCCCCAGCCCGTCGCGACCCCCCTGGTGTGGGCCACCGCGTGCGTCGGCGCGCTGACGCTGGTGACGGTGCACAACCTGCTGGTGGGCTCGGGCCGCCCGGGGCCGGCCCTGGCCGCGCTGTCCCTGCTGGCCGGCCTGCTGGGTCTGTGCGCCCGCTTCACGGCTGCCCCCGGCACGGCCCTGCTCTGCTGGCTGACCCTCAACGGCTTCGCCGTTCCGCCCGTCGGCACCCTCACCTGGACCGGCCCCCGGGACGCCTTCTGGCTCACCTGCCTGTGCGCCGCGACGCTCGTCGGCACGGCGGCCGCCCGGATCGGCCACGCCCGGGCCGCTTACCGCCGTGTCGCTTCCGCGGTCACGACGGGCACGGACCCGCAGGACGAGCCGGACGTCCTCTGACCTGCGCCCTCAGCCCTCGACACCGGTGGCGTCGTGGGCCGCGCCCACCGGCTTCGACTCCGGGGAGCCGCGTTGCCGCAGGTAGATGGAGAGCACGGCCATGGAGGCGACCGCGAGCAGCTCGGACTGCCAGTTCTGCAGGGTGCGGTTCCAGAACTCCGCCGCGCCCAGGTAGTCCGACCAGCTCAGGGGCGCCTGCAGTTGTCGCAGTCGCTGCTCGTTGGAGGCGGCCATGCCGGTGATCGACTGGACCAGCCAGGACAGCGCGAAGATCGTCCCCATGACCAGCAGCAGGGAGTGCGAGTACAGTGCGCGCCGCCAGCCGCGGCTCCTGGCCCAGCGCGGCGAGCCGTCCTTGGCGTACGCGCCGACCATCTGGTCCTCGTCCGACTCGGCGCCGGCCTTGTGCGGCTCCTTGGACTCCGGCGAACCGCGTTGCAGCAGCCATACCGTGGCTCCGACGTAGAGGAAGAACTGCAGGTACTCCGACTGCCAGTTCTCCGAGACGTCCACGGCGAAGTCGGACGAGGTGACGTACGCGCCGAGTGAGACCTGCTGGAGCCCGTCCACGGCCATCTGGTCGTTGAAGTCGGCGTGCCCCGCGATCGCCTGGCCGATCAGGCTCAGCAGGAACGCGCCGAGGAAGAACAGCCCGAGCCCGTTGTCGTGCACGAAGCCCCGCAGGCCCCGGCGCTGTCGGGGCCCGGCGTCGCAGGTGCGGCCGGTCATCGGTGCATCAGTCCCAACACCGCCAGGTAGACGAGGCCGAGCGCGATGATCGCGACGACCAGGACGAACATGACGCGCATGTGCTCACCCGCCCTTCACCGTGCACTGGTAGGGCCGGCCCGGTCGCGGCTCGCACCCCGCGGCCACGATCTTCCAGCCGCCGGTGAAGCGGGAGAGGAACAGGGTGTCCGAGGCGAGCACGGCACGCGCCTGGTTGCCGTAGACGTCCGTGTGCCGCACCGCGCCGCCGGCCGGCAACGACTCCTGGCCCAGTGCCTTCGGGCACGCAAGCGCGGCGGACTGTTCCAGCTCCTGCTCGGTCTCCGGCGCGAGCAGCGCACAGGCGCGGTCGTAGGCGCCGTCGTGCAGCGCCGACTGGAACCGTGCCGCGGCGTCCCGGACGTCGTCCTGCCGTTCCGCCACCGCACCGCACCCGCTGACCACGCAGACGGCCAGCACCGCGACCAGCGCGACGCCGTACCCTCGTGCGGCCATGCGCTCACCTCCCCGGGCAGTACACCGCAGCGTTCCCCGGTGCGGC
>NZ_JBEPBI010000230.1:0-12109 GCF_040299045.1 Streptomyces sp. NPDC001027 | reverse complement strand
GCTCGGGCCGCTGTGCGCCCGCCGGCCCCGGTCGGCGAGGCCGGACGGCGGATCGGCGTCGACTTTCGGGTGACCCCACCGTCTGTCGACGGGCACGGCGGACCCGCCCTGGCCGAGGATCGCGGTCGGCGGACATCCCTGCCTGCCGTTCTCCCGCCCGGAGGCAGCTGTGCACATCCTGCTCCTCGCCAGCGCGTTCAACAGCCTCACCCAGCGTGCCCACGCCGAACTGCGCGACCGCGGCCACACCGTGGCGGTGGAACTGGCCCTGCCCGACACCCCGTTGCCGCAAGTCGTGCGCCGGCACGCACCCCGCCTCGTCGTCGCGCCCATGCTGAAGACGGCGATTCCGCAGGAGGTGTGGACGGCGTACACCTGCCTCGTCGTGCATCCGGGGCCCGTGGGCGACCGCGGACCGTCCTCCCTGGACTGGGCGATCCACGAGGGCGTCGACCGATGGGGCGTCACCGTCCTGCAGGCCGACGGGGAGATGGACGCCGGTGACGTGTGGGCGTCGGAGCCGTGCCGGGTCCCGCCGGTGTCCAAGAGCGAGCTGTACCGGGGCGAGATCGCCGACGCCGCGCTGAAGGCCCTCCTGCTCGCGGTGGAGCGCTTCGCCGGGGGCACGTACGCACCGCGTCGGCAGCCCGCGTCCGGCGCGTCGGACGGCCGCCCGGGCGCCCGGCCTTACCTCGACCAGAGCGTCCGGCGGATCGACTGGGCCACGGACTCCACCGAGGACGTCCTGCGCAGGCTCAGAGCGGCGGACTCCCAGCCAGGGGTGCTGGACACGCTGCTCGGCGGCGAGTGGTACCTGCACGGCGGTCACCCCGAGAACGCGCTCCGCGGCCGCCCCGGCGAGCTGCTGGCCACCCGGGCCGGAGCGGTCTGCCGGGCCACCGGGGACGGCGCCGTGTGGATCCCCGAACTGCGGCCCCGCAGGGCGCCAGGGGAGCCCGCCACGTTCCGGCTGCCGGCCGTGCAGGCCCTCGGCCACCGGCTGCCGCCGCTGCCCGAGCTCTCACCGCCCCCGCTGCCCGACGCGCAGGCCGACGCCTGGAGCGACATCCGCTACCGGGAGGACGGGAACGTCGGCTTCCTGTCGTTCTCCTTCCCCGGCGGCGCCATGAGCACGCGGCAGTGCCGACGGCTGCTGGACGCCTACCGGGAGGCGTGCACGCGGCCCACGGCCGTGCTGGTCCTGGGCGGCGAACGGGACTTCTTCTCCAACGGGATCCACCTCAACGTCATCGAGGCCGCGGACGACCCCGCGGCCGAGTCCTGGGCGAACATCAATGCCATCGACGATCTGGTCGAGGCGGTCCTGACGACGACGGACCGGCTGGTGGTCGCGGCGGTCGCGGGCAACGCCGCCGCGGGCGGGGTGATGCTGGCCTTGGCCGCCGACGAGCTGTGGTGCCGCGCGGGCGCCGTGCTGAACCCCCACTACCGGCTGATGGGCCTGTACGGGTCGGAGTACTGGACGTACACCCTTCCGCGCCGGGTGGGGGCCGCGACGGCCGACCGGCTCATGCGTGAGGCCCTGCCGGTGAGCTCGGCGGGCGCACTGCGCCTCGGACTGGTCGACCGCGTCGTCGACTGCGGTCCGGACGCGTTCGGGCGGGAGGTCGGCAGCCTGGCGGCCCGCCTGGCGTCGGCTCCGGCGACGGCGGCCAGGATCACCGCGAAGAAGACGGACTTGGACCGGCTGCAGGCGGCCACCCCGCTGGCCGGCTTCCGCGAACGGGAGCTGGCCCGGATGCGCCGCACCTTCGACGACCCGGACGCCCCCTACCACGCCCTGCGCCGCGCCTTCGTCCGCAAGGAGCGGCCGGCCGGCACCCCGGCGCACCTCGTGTCCGCCGCGGTTGCGCGGACCGCTTCCGTCCCCACTGCGGCCGCCGTCACCGGAACGGCCCACGAAGACATCTCGTCACGGCCGAACGGCTGATACGAAGAAACACGAAGAACATGCAGGAAAAGAAGAAACACGGATAAAACAATCAGAAACGTGAAGAAAAGCGATGGCCGGCATACAGGCCTTCATCCCTTACCTCCCCAGGAGGCGGTCCCATGACTGAGGTGACGCCGGGCACGGTCGGCGCCGCGGACGCGGACGGCGCGCCCGCCGACGAGACACCCACGATCCACATCCTCTGGATCAACGCGGGGTTGAGCTGCGACGGCGACTCGGTCGCGCTGACGGCCGCCATGCAGCCCAGCATCGAGGAGATCGTGCTCGGCGTGCTGCCGGGTCTCCCCAAGATCGCCGTCCACTGGCCGCTCATCGACTTCGAATGCGGCCCGATCGGCGGCTCGGACACGTTCATCGAGTGGTTCTTCAAGGGGGAGCGGGGAGAGATCGACCCGTTCGTCCTGGTCGTCGAGGGCTCCATCCCCAACGAGGCGATCAAGCCCGAGGGCTACTGGTGCGGCTTCGGCGACAACCCGGAGACCGGCCAGCCGATCACCACCAGCGAGTGGATCGACCGGCTCGCCCCGAAGGCGCTGGCGGTCGTCGCCATCGGCACCTGCGCCACCTACGGCGGCATCCACGCCATGGCGGGCAACCCCACCGGCGCCATGGGCGTGCCGGACTACCTCGGCTGGGACTGGAAGTCCCACGCCGGCATCCCCATCGTGTGCGTCCCGGGCTGTCCGATCCAGCCCGACAACTTCTCCGAGACGCTCACCTACCTGCTCTACCAGGCGGCCGGCTCCGCCCCGATGATCCCGCTGGACGACAAGCTGCGCCCCACCTGGCTGTTCGGGGCCACCGTGCACGAGGGCTGCGACCGCGCCGGCTACTACGAGCAGGGCCAGTTCGCGCTGTCGTACGACTCCCCGACCTGCCTGGTCAAGCTCGGCTGCTGGGGCCCGGTCGTCAAGTGCAACGTGCCCAAGCGCGGCTGGATGAACGGGATCGGCGGCTGCCCCAACGTGGGCGGCATCTGCATCGCCTGCACGATGCCGGGATTCCCCGACAAGTTCATGCCGTTCATGGACGAGCCGCCCGGCGCCAGGGTGTCGAGCGGCGCCAGCGGCGCGTACGGCGCGGTCGTCCGCAGGCTGCGGTCCATCACCGCCAAGACCGTGGACAAGGAGCCCAGGTGGCGCCGCACCGGAGACCGGATCGCCACCGGATACCGGCCCCCGTGGTGAGCGACCGCCGCACGTAGTCCGCTCCCCGCTTCGTGCACCCCCCACCCCCCGTACCTCCCGCGCAACGAGAAGGGCACGGCACACAGATGGCACCGAAGACGAAGGCGGCCGGCGACGGCGCCGGCCTGGTGGAGATGGCCTGGGACCCGATCACCCGGATCGTGGGCAGCCTGGGCATCCACACGAAGATCGACTTCAAGCAGAAGCGGGTCGCGGAGTGCTACAGCACCTCGTCGGTCTTCCGTGGCTACAGCGTCTTCATGCGCGGCAAGGACCCCCGCGACGCGCACTTCATCACCAGCCGCATCTGCGGGATCTGCGGGGACAACCACGCCACCTGCTCGGTGTACGCGCAGAACATGGCGTACGGCGTCAAACCCCCGCACCTCGCCGAGTGGATCATCAACCTCGGCGAGTCCGCGGAGTACATGTTCGACCACAACATCTTCCAGGAGAACCTGGTAGGGGTCGACTACTGCGAGAAGATGGTCAAGGAGACCAACCCCGGCGTCCTCGAACTCGCCGAGCGCACCGAGGCCCCGCACGCCGCCGAGCACGGCTACCGCACGATCGCCGACATCATGCGCTCGCTCAACCCCCTGGAGGGCGAGTTCTACCGCGAGGCCCTCCAGGTCAGCCGCTACACGCGCGAGATGTTCTGCCTGATGGAGGGCCGCCATGTGCACCCCTCCACGCTCTACCCGGGCGGCGTCGGCACCATCGCCTCCGTACAGCTCTTCACGGACTACCTCAGCCGCCTGATGCGCTACGTGGAGTTCATGAAGCGCGTGGTGCCGCTGCACGACGACCTGTTCGACTTCTTCTACGAGGCGCTGCCGGGCTACGAGGAGGTCGGCCGGCGCCGCGTCCTGCTCGGCTGCTGGGGCGCGCTCAACGACCCCGAGCACTGCGACTTCACCTACGCCAACATGTCGGACTGGGGACGGAAGATGTTCGTCACCCCCGGCGTCATCGTGGACGGCAAGCTCGTCACCAACGACCTCACCGACATCAACCTCGGCATCCGCATCCTGCTGGGCAGCTCCTACTACGAGGACTGGCAGGGGCAGGAGCAGTTCGTCACCCACGACCCGCTCGGCAACCCGGTGGACCCGCGCCACCCGTGGAACCAGCACACCATCCCCGCCCCGCAGAAGCGGAACTTCGACGACAAGTACAGCTGGGTGATGTCCCCGCGCTGGTTCGACGGCAAGGACCACCTCGCCCTGGACACCGGCGGCGGACCCATCGCCCGCCTGTGGTCGACCGCGCTGTCCGGGCTCGTCGACATCGGGTACGTCAAGGCGACCGGCCACAGCGTGGTCATCAACCTGCCGCGCACCATGACCAAGCCGGAGACCACCTTCGAGTGGAAGATCCCGCAGTGGTCCAACGCCCTGGAACGCAACCGCGCCCGCACCTACTTCCAGGCGTACGCCGCCGCCGTCGCGCTGCACTGCGCGGAGAAGGGCCTGGCGGAGGTCCGCGCCGGACGCACCCAGACCTGGGAGAAGTTCGAGGTCCCCGACGAGGGCATCGGCGTCGGATTCACCGAGGCCGTCCGGGGCGTCCTCTCCCACCACATGGTGATCCGCGACGGCAAGATCGCCAACTACCACCCGTACCCGCCCACCCCGTGGAACGCCAGCACCAGGGACACCTTCGGCACCCCGGGCCCCTACGAGGACGCCGTGCAGAACACGCCCATCTTCGAGGAGAACACCCCGGAGAACTTCAAGGGCATCGACATCATGCGCGCCGTGCGCAGCTTCGACCCCTGTCTGCCCTGCGGCGTCCACATGTACGTCGGCGGCGGCAAGACCGTGAAGTCGATGCACGTGCCCACCGGCCTGAGCGGACTGGGCGGATGAGCGCGGCGACGACGGCGGCGACGCCGGTGAACGCGGAGCAGACCGGACGCCGCGTCGAGGAGGTCCTGGAGCGGCTGACCGCGAGCGGCGACCCGGCCGCCGCCGCGGCCGCGGAGGAACTGGTGCGGTCCCTCATGGACTTCTACGGCGCCGGACTGGCCCGCATCCTCCACCTGCTGTCCGCAGCCCCGGGCGACCCGGGCGCCCCCGACGGTCCGGCGGCACGGCTGCTCGGCGACGAACTGGTCGCGAGCCTGCTCGTCCTGCACGACCTGCACCCCGAGGACCGCGACACCCGCATCGCCCGGGCCCTCGACAGCGTCCGCGAACACGCCCTGGAGGTCGTGGACTTCGACGAGCGCAGCGGCGCCCTGTCGCTGCGAGCCCGGGAGGCCGGCGGCTGCGGCTGCGGCTCCGGAGGGGACGCCCGGCAGGCCGCGGCGGCCGCCCTCGCCTGCTTCGCACCGGAGGTCACGGCCGTCGACGTGCAGAGCGCGCCCGCGGGGCCCACGCTCCTGCAGATCGGCGCCGCCCCGACGGGAGCCCGATGACGGCGTCCCCGGCGACGCGCCCGCCCGGCCTGCGGAGGTTCGTCGCCGAACGGGCCCCGCAGCCCGAACGGTGCGAGCTGTGCGCCGTGCCGGTCCCGGCCGACCACCGCCACCTGGTCGACACCGAGAAACGCGCCCTCGTCTGCGCCTGCGCCCCCTGCGGGCTGCTGATGGAGCAGCCGGGGGCCGCCGCGGGCCGCTTCCGCACGGTCCCGGACCGCTACCTCGCCGACCCCGCACACCACCTCGACGACAGCGCGTGGGACGCCCTGCAGATCCCGGTCGGCGTCGCCTTCCTCTTCCGCAACGCGGCACTGGACCGGCTGGTCGCCCTCTACCCGAGCCCGGCCGGGGCCACCGAGAGCGAACTCGACCCCGCCACCTGGACCGACGTCCTCGGCGGCAGCCGCCTCGCCGCACTGCTCGAACCCGACGTGGAGGCGCTGCTGCTGCGCCGCACCGACGGCGGCTGCGCCTGCCACCTCGTCCCCATCGACGTCTGCTACGAGCTCGTCGGCCGCATGCGGCTGCTGTGGCAGGGCTTCGACGGCGGCGCGGAGGCCCGCGCCGCGCTGGAGGCGTTCTTCGCGGACGTCGCGCGCCGCGCCCGTCCCGTGGACGAGGCGGAGCGCCCGCCGGAGAAGGCGGTGCGGCCGTGACGGAGTTCTCCTTCGCCTGCACCGGCGTGCGCGCCGACCGCTTCGCCGCCGGACCGACCCTGGTCTTCCGGCTGCGGGTCACCGCCGCGGCCGGCGCACGTGTGCACGCCCTCGCGCTGCGCTGCCAGATCCGCATCGAACCGGCCCGCCGGACCTACGCAGCAGCCGAGGCCGACGGCCTGTCGGACCTCTTCGGCGAGCGCTCCCGCTGGGGCAGCACGCTCCAGCCGGTGCAGTTCGCCCAGGTCGCGCTGATGGTCCCGAGTTTCACCGGAGAGATCGAGACCGACCTCGTGGTGCCCTGCACCTACGACATGGACGTCGCCGCGACCCGCTACCTCAGCGCCCTCGCCGACGGCGAGGTCCCGCTGCTGATGCTGTTCTCCGGCACGGCCTTCACCGGCGACGGCGGCTTCCGGGTCGAGCCCGTCCCCTGGGACCGGGAGGCGGCGTTCCGGATGCCGGTCGCCGCCTGGCGGGAGATGGTCGAGCAGCACTTCCCCGGCTGCGGCTGGATCCGGCTGCCGCGCGCCACCATGGACGCCCTGCTCGCCTACCGCTCCCAGGCCGCCCTGACCTCCTGGGAGGCGACGCTCAAAGCCCTCCTCGCCGCCGCCGACGATGCCGTAGGCCCGTCCGCGAGCGACCCGTTCCGCGCGCTCACCGGCAGCACCGTAAGGACGGACCCGTGACCGTGACCACCGCCTTCGCACCCGAGACGGAGGAACGGTTCGCCCACGCCCGGCAGGTGGCCGACGCCGTCCTCTTCGAGGGCTACGTGCTCTACCCGTACCGCGCCTCCGCCGCCAAGAACCGGCTGCGCTGGCAGTTCGGGGTGCTGGTGCCGCCCGGCTGGGGCGCGGAGTGCGAGGAGCACGACTTCCAGCACACCGAATGCCTGATGGAGCCGAAGGCGGGCGCGACCCTCTCGGTCGAGGTGCGCTTCCTGCACGCCCGCCGGCGCACGGTGCAGCGCGCCCGCCCGGACGGCGGCTTCGAGACGGTGCCCGAACTCCGCCTCGACGACCGGGTGCTGGTGCCCTGGGACGAGGGGAGCGAGGAGCGGGTCGAGGTCGTCGCGTCGGTCGACGAACTCCTCGGGGACGGCGTCACGCACCGTTTCCGCCGCCCCGCCCGCGAGGACGCCGAACCGGTCCTGGACGCGGCCGGCCGCACCGTGGGCCGACTGGTCCGGCGGTGCGAGGAGATCAGCGGGACGATCCGGCTGTCCGCCGGCGAACTCGACGGCCCCTACCGGGCCGTGCGTCTGACGGCCGTCGTCGAGAACACCAGCGACTGGACGCCCGGCGAGAGCCGCGGCGCCGGCCGGGACGCGGCGCTGCCGCAGTCCCTGGTGGCCACCCACCTCCTCATGGCGCTGAGCGCCGGATCGTTCCTGTCGATGACCGATCCCCCCGAGTGGGCCAAGGGCGCGGTCGCCGCCTGCCGCAACCTGCACACCTGGCCCGTGCTGGCCGGCGAACCCGGCCACGCCGACCTCGTGCTGTCCTCGCCGATCATCCTCGAGGACCATCCGGCCATCGCACCGGAGAGCCCCGGCGCGCTCTACGACGCCACCGAGATCGACGAGATCCTCGCGTTGCGCACCGCGGCCCTCACCGACGAGGAGAAGCGGGAGGCCCGGGGCACCGACGAGCGGGCGGCCGCGGTGATCGAGCTGGCGGACTCGATGCCGGCCGAGGTCCTGGAGCGTCTGCACGGCGCGGTGCGCAGTCTGCGCGAGGTCACCGGCCAGGGCCCCGCCGCCCCGGACGCAGCCGTCGCGGGCCCCGCCGCTGCGCAGCAGGGCTTCCCCGACGAGCACGGCGTGCCGCGGCCGGACACTCCCTGGTGGGACCCCGCGAGCGAGGCCGGCTTCGATCCCGCGCGGGACCGCGTGCTCGTCGACGGCCGACCGGTGGGCAAGGGCAGCCGCGTCGCGCTGCGGCCGGGCCTGCGCCGCACCGACGCCCAGGACATCTTCCTGCGGGACCGCACGGCGACGGTGGAGGCGGTCCTGCACGACGTCGACGGCGGGGTGCACCTGGCGGTCACGGTCGACGGCGACCCGGGCGCCGACATCCGCCGCGAGCAGGGGCGGTTCCTGTACTTCCAGCCCGACGAGATCGCGCCCCTGGAGGAGGACCGATGAAGCCCTCCGCACCGCCGGCCCCCAGAACCCTCGTCGCCGGCATCGGCAACGTCTTCCTCGGCGACGACGGATTCGGCGTGGAGACCGTCCGCCGGCTCGCCGCACGCGACCTGCCCGACCATACCGAGGTCGTGGACATCGGCGTACGGGGGATGCACCTCGCCTACCAGCTGCTCGACGGCTACGACACCCTCGTCCTCGTGGACGCCACGGCCCGCGGCGAAGCCCCGGGCACCCTGTACGTCATCGAGCACGACTTCGGCGACGGGACGCCCGCCCCGGCCGCCGCGATGGACGGCCACCGGATGACCCCCGACGCCGTCCTGGCGCTGCTGGCCGCCCTCTGCGCCGGAACCGGCACGCAGCCGCCGCGCCGCGTCCTGGTGGTCGGCTGCGAACCGGCCTCGGTGGAGGAGGGCGTCGGTCTCGGCGCACCCGTGTCCGACGCCGTGCCGCGCGCCGTCCGGCTGATCGAGGAACTGCTGTGGAACAGCGAGCCGTCCGCGGCGCAGACCCCGCCCGCGCAGGTTTCGACATGAGGAGAGACGGGATGAAGAAGATCGTCATCGGTGGAGCGGCCCTGGCCGCCGTGGCCGCCGTCTTCGCCGAGGTGTTCCCCGACATCAAGCGCTACCTGAGGATCCGACGGATGTGACCGCCGGCGCCCAGGGCGCCCCGGTGCGCCCCGCGGTTGCGTCGAACGGCGTACCCGCGAGGCACGCGACGGCGTGCCGGGCCGTGCGACCCGTCCTGGCGCGCCTCTAATGAAGCCCGGCGGAGGCAGCCTGCGAAAGGACGGGGAGTCATGCACGAGATGTCCGTCGCGCTGGCCGTCGTCGACCAGGTGGCCGAGGCCGCAGGCCGCTCCGCGGGCGTCACGGCCGTGCGGTCCGTACGGCTCCAGGTGGGCGAACTGGCCGGCGTCGTACCGGACGCTCTCGCCTTCTCCTTCGAGCTGGCCTGCGCCGGCACCGTCCTGGAAGGCGCCGAACTGATCACCGAAGCGGTGCCGGGGCGGGCCCGCTGCACGCCCTGTGCGCACGAATGGGCCGTCGGCATGCCGCCCCGGCTGACCTGCCCCGCGTGCGGCGCGACGCACACCGAGCTGCTCGCCGGCCGGGAGCTGCAGATCGTCGACGTGCTGTGGGAGGACGGCCCCCCGCACGCGTCCACCCGCGAACCGATCTCCGAGGAGCGCTGAACCATGTGCCGTGTCGTCGACCTGCGGCAGGCCGTACTCGCGAAGAACGACGCGAGCGCCGACGCACTGCGCGCCCGCCTCGCCGCCCGCAGGACGGCCGTCGTCAACCTGATGTCCAGTCCGGGCAGCGGGAAGACCGCGCTGCTGGAGCAGGAGCTGCTGCGGGCACGGGAGCGGTCCGTGCCCGTCGCCGCGCTGAGCGCCGATCTCGCCACCGAGAACGACGCGGTCCGCCTGGCGCGTTCGGGCGTCCCCGTGAAGCAGGTGCTCACCGACGGTCTGTGCCACCTGGAGGCGGGCATGCTCGCCGGGCACCTCGACGGCTGGCTGCCCGAGGACGTCCGGCTGCTCTTCGTGGAGAACGTCGGCAACCTGGTCTGCCCGGCCTCCTACGACCTCGGGGAGACGCTGAGGGTCACGCTCGCGTCCGTGACGGAGGGCGAGGACAAGCCGCTCAAGTACCCCACCGCCTTCGGCCTCGCCCATCTCGTCGTGCTCACCAAGACCGACATCGCGCAGGCCGTCGAGTTCGACGAGCTCGCGTTCCGCGCGAACGTGGAACAGGTCAACCCCGGGGTCGAGGTGATCCTGACCTCCGCACGCCGGGGGCAGGGGATCGGCGCGCTGCTCGACCGGGCCATGGCGGCCGCCGACGGCGAGCGGGTCCACACGCCCGTGATGGCCCGGCCGCCGCAGCACGAGGGCCACACGCACGAGGGCCACACGCACGAGGGCCATGCCCCCGACGGCCATGCCCACGAAGGGCACGCCCACGCGCACACGCACCACGGTCACGCCCACGCGCACGACGGGCGCCACCCGGCCCCGGAGGCCGACGGCGCCATGGCCCGCACCCACCCGTGAGCGGTCCGCAGGCCACGGCCGCCCTCCTCGGGGACGGCCCGCTACGACGCCGGGTGACCGTCCGGGGAGTCGTGCAGGGCGTGGGCTTCCGGCCCTACCTGTACGGCCTCGCCACCGAGCTCTCGCTGGCCGGACACGTGACCAACACACCCGAAGGCGTCGTCGTGGAGGTCGAGGGCGCCGCCCCGGCCGTGGCCCGCTTCTGCGACCTGATCGCCGCCCAGGCGCCCCCGCTGGCCCGCGTCGAGTCCGTGCGGCACCGGGACGTCCCGCCCGCGGGCGACACCGCCTTCACCATCCTCGCCTCCCGCGCCGACGGGCCGGCCCGCACCCTGGTCTCCCCGGACGCCGCCACCTGCGCCGACTGCCTCGCAGAGCTGGCCGACCCGGCCGACCGGCGCTACCGCCACCCCTTCGTCAACTGCACCCACTGCGGGCCGCGCTTCACGATCGTCACCGGCGTGCCCTACGACCGGTCCCACACCACCATGTCGGGCTTCCCCATGTGCCCCGACTGCGCCCGGGAGTACGCGGACCCCGCCGACCGCCGGTTCCACGCGCAGCCGGTCGCCTGCCCTGCGTGCGGACCGCGTCTGCGGCTGGTCCTCGGCCGGGCGCCGGGGCCGGCTGCCGGGGAGGCGGCGGACCCGGTCGCGCAGGCGCGCGCCCTGCTGACGGCGGGCGCGATCCTCGCCGTGAAGGGCCTGGGCGGCTATCACCTGGCCTGCGACGCCACGAACGCGGCGTCGGTGGCCCTCCTGCGGCGCCGGAAGGCGCGCGGCGACAAGCCGTTCGCCGTGATGGTCAGGGCGGCGGACGACGTCCGTCACCTCGTCCGGCTAGGAGCCGGGGAGCGGAGCCTGGTCGAGAGCCCGGCCAGGCCGGTCGTCCTGATGAGGCGGCTCCCGCGGCCGTCGTACGCCGACGGGGACCCGCGTCCCGCCGAGGCCGTCGCGCCCGGCAGTCCGGACCTCGGTGTGATGCTGCCGTACACACCCCTGCACCATCTGCTGCTCGGCCTGCCCGGTGACGGGGACGGTCCCCGGCTGCTCGTCATGACCAGCGGCAACGTGTCCGGCGAGCCGATCGTCACCGACGACGCCGAGGCGCTGGAGAGGCTCGCGCACCTGGCCGACGCCTGGCTCGCGCACGACCGGCCGATCCACGTCCCGTGCGACGACTCCGTGGTCCGTCTCTGCGACGGCGAGCCGTTGGTGCTCCGCCGCTCCCGCGGATACGCGCCGCTGCCGGTGCCCCTCCCTCTTCCGGTGCGGCCCGCGCTCGCGGTCGGCGGAGACCTCAAGAACGCGTTCTGCCTGGGAGCGGGCCGTCGCGCCTGGCTGTCGGCGCACATCGGCGACATGGACGACCTCGCCACCCAGCAGGCCTTCGGCCGCGCGGTGGCGCAGTTGCGGGACATCACGGGCGTGCGGCCCGAGACCCTGGCCTGCGACCGGCATCCGGGCTACCGGTCCGCCCGGTGGGCCGACCGGAACGCGTCGGACCGGCCGGTCGTACGCGTCCAGCACCATCACGCGCACATCGCCGCCGCCATGGCCGAGCACGGACTGGACGGCGCCCGCACGGTGATCGGCGTCGCCTTCGACGGCACCGGCCACGGCGACGACGGCGCCGTGTGGGGCGGGGAG
>NZ_JBEPBI010000229.1:0-12151 GCF_040299045.1 Streptomyces sp. NPDC001027 | reverse complement strand
CGGCGCCCCGGGCGGGGGCGCCGCCGCTTCTCGCACACCGTGCGCGGGGGCTCTCAGACGTTGAAGCCGAGCGCGCGCAACTGCTCGCGGCCGTCGTCGGTGATCTTGTCGGGGCCCCACGGGGGCATCCAGACCCAGTTGATGCGCAGTTCGTTGACGATGCCGTCCGTGGCGGACTTGGCCTGGTCCTCGATGACGTCCGTCAGCGGGCAGGCCGCGGAGGTCAGGGTCATGTCGATCGTCGCGATGTTCGCGTCGTCGATGTGGATGCCGTAGATGAGGCCGAGGTTGACGACGTCGATGCCCAGTTCGGGGTCGACGACGTCGTACAGGGCCTCGCGGACCTCCTCCTCGGAGGCCGGCTTCATCTCCAGGGTCTCGCTCATGCCGTCTTCCTTTCGACGTCGGCGTCGGCGCCCAGCGCCTGGGCCGTCGCGTCCTTCCACGCCATCCAGCTGAGGAGGGCGCACTTGACCCGGGCCGGGTACTTGGAGACGCCGGCGAACGCGATCGCGTCCTCCAGCACCTCCTCCATCGCGTCGTCGGGCTCGATCTTCCCCTTGGACTGCATCAGCTCCAGGAAGGTCTCCTGGATCTTCTGCGCGTCGGCCAGGTCCTTGCCGACCAGCAGGTCGTTCAGCACGGACGCGCTGGCCTGGCTGATGGAACAGCCCTGGCCCTCGTAACTGACGTCCTCGATCCTCGTGCCGTCGTACCTCACCCGCAGGGTGATCTCGTCGCCGCACGTCGGGTTCACGTGGTGGACCTCGGCGTCGCCATCGCGCAGACCACGCCCGTGCGGGTGCTTGTAGTGGTCCAGGATGACGTCCTGGTACATCGAGTCCAGCTTCATGCGCTCGCTCGCCAACCCCTCAGCCGAAGAAGTTCCGTACGTGCTCCAGGCCGTCGACCAGGGCGTCGATCTCGGCCGTCGTGGAGTACAGATAGAACGACGCTCGCGTGGTCGCGGGAATTCCGTAGCGCAGGCAGACGGGACGGGCGCAGTGGTGGCCCACCCGCACTGCGATGCCCTGCTCGTCGAGCACCTGGCCCACGTCGTGCGGGTGGATGTCGCCGAGCGTGAAGGAGATCGCCGCGCCCCGGTCCTCGGCCGTCGTCGGGCCGATGATCCGCAGGTCGGGGACCTCGCCGAGCTTGCGCACCGCGTACTCGGTGAGCGCGTGCTCATGGGCGAGGATCTTGTCCATGCCGATCGCGGACAGGTAGTCGATGGCCGCGCCCAGACCGACCGCCTGCGCGATCGGCGGGGTGCCCGCCTCGAACTTGTGCGGCGCCGGGGCGTACGTCGACGAGTGCATCGACACGGTCTCGATCATCTCGCCGCCGCCGAGGAACGGGGGCAGGTCCTCGAGCAGCTCCTGGCGGCCCCACAGGACGCCGATGCCGGTCGGGCCGCACATCTTATGGCCGGTGAAGGCCACGAAGTCGGCCTGCAGGGCCTGCACGTCCAGCGGCATGTGCGGCGCGGCCTGCGAGGCGTCGATGCACACCAGCGCGCCGACCTCCTGCGCGCGGCGCACTATCGCCTCGACGGGGTTGACCGTGCCGAGGATGTTCGACACCAGCACGAAGGAGACGATCTTCGTCTTCTCGGTGATGACCTCGTCGATGTTCGAGAGGTCGAGCCGGCCGTCGTCGGTCAGGCCGAACCACTTCAGCTTCGCGCCCGTGCGCTGCGCCAGCAGCTGCCACGGCACGATGTTGGAGTGGTGCTCCATCTCGGTGATGACGATCTCGGTCTCGTGGTCGACCCGGTAGGGCTCGTCGGCCCAGCCGAGCATGTTGGCCACGAGGTTGAGCGACTCGGAGGCGTTCTTGGTGAAGATCACCTCGTCGCGGCTCGGCGCGTTGACGAACGCGGCGACCTTGTCACGCGCGCCCTCGTACAGTGCCGTGGCCTCCTCGGCGAGCACATGCACACCGCGGTGGACGTTGGCGTTGTAGCGCTCGTAGTAGTCACTGAGAGCGTCCAGCACCTGGCGCGGCTTCTGCGAGGTCGCCGCGTTGTCCAGGTACACGAGCTTCTTGCCGTCGTGGATCTGTCGATCCAGGATGGGGAAGTCCTTGCGGATCGCCTCGACGTCGAGGAGGCCCGGCAGCTGCGTCACGCGGATACGCCACCCTTCGTGTATGCCTCGTAGCCCTCGTTCTCCAGCTTGTCGGCGAGCTCGGCGCCGCCGGACTCGACGATGCGGCCGCCGGAGAAGACGTGGACGAAGTCGGGCTTGATGTAGCGCAGGATGCGCGTGTAGTGCGTGATCAGCAGGGTGCCGACCTCGCCGGTCTCGCGGACGCGGTTGACGCCCTCGGAGACGATGCGCAGGGCGTCGACGTCCAGGCCGGAGTCCGTCTCGTCGAGGATCGCGACCTTCGGCTTGAGCAGCTCCAGCTGGAGGATCTCGTGGCGCTTCTTCTCACCGCCGGAGAAGCCCTCGTTGACGTTGCGCTCGGCGAAGGAGGTGTCCATGTTGAGGCGCTGCATGGCCTCCTTGACCTCCTTCACCCAGGTGCGCAGCTTCGGGGCCTCGCCGCGGACGGCGGTGGCGGAGGTGCGCAGGAAGTTCGACACGGAGACGCCGGGGACCTCGACCGGGTACTGCATCGCGAGGAACAGACCGGCGCGGGCGCGCTCGTCGACGGACATCTCCAGGACGTCCTCGCCGTCGAGGGTGACGGCGCCGCCGGTGATCGTGTACTTCGGGTGACCCGCGAGGGAGTAGGCGAGCGTCGACTTGCCGGAGCCGTTGGGGCCCATGATGGCGTGCGTCTCGCCCTGCTTCACGGTGAGGTCGACGCCCTTGAGGATCTCCTTCGTGGCGTTGTCGGCCTCGACGGTGACGTGCAGGTCTCGGATTTCAAGCGTTGCCATGGATTGCCTCAGGACTCCTGGGTGAGGGAGACGAGCACGTCGTCCCCTTCGATCTTTACGGGGTATACGGGGACGGGGCGCGTCGCGGGAAGGCCGGACGGCTTGCCGGTGCGGAGGTCGAAGCTGGAGCCGTGCAGCCAGCACTCGATCTGACAGTCCTCCACCTCGCCCTCGGAGAGCGAGACGTTCGCGTGCGAGCAGATGTCGTGGATGGCGAACACCTCCCCCTCGGTCTGCACGACCGAGACCGGCGTGCCGTCGAGTTCCACCCGCTTGGGGGTGTCCTCCTCCAGCTCGCTCAGCCCGCAGGCGCGTACGAAGGCCGCCATCAGACCGTGGCCTCGAGCTCGGTCTCGATCTTGGCGAGCAGACGCTCCTCGATGTCGTCGACGCCGATCTGCTGGACCAGCTCGGCGAAGAAGCCGCGGACCACCAGGCGACGGGCCTCGTCGGCCGGGATGCCGCGGGCCATCAGGTAGAAGAGCTGCTCGTCGTCGAAACGGCCGGTGGCGGAGGCGTGGCCGGCGCCGACGATCTCGCCGGTCTCGATCTCCAGGTTCGGCACCGAGTCGACCCGCGCGCCGTCCGTGAGGACGAGGTTGCGGTTCATCTCGTAGGTGTCGGTGCCCTCGGCCTTGGCCTCGATGAGCACGTCGCCGATCCACACGGCGTGCGCGGCCTCGCCCTGGAGGGCGCCCTTGTAGACGACGTTGGACTTGCAGTGCGGCACGTTGTGGTCGACCAGCAGGCGGTGCTCCTGGTGCTGGCCGGCGTCCGTGAAGTACAGGCCGAACAGCTCGGCCTCGGCGCCCGGACCGGCGTACGTCACGCGCGGGTGGAGGCGGACGAGGTCGCCGCCGAAGGTCACCACGACCGACTTGAAGCTCGCGTCCCGGCCGACGAGGGCGTTGTGCTGGGCCACGTGCACGGCCTTGTCGTCCCAGTCCTGGACGGAGACGACGGTCAGCTTCGCGCCGTCCCCGAGGACGTAGTCGACGTTGGCGGCGAGCACGGCGTCACCGGTGTGGTCGATGACGACGACGGCTTCCGCGAAGGCGCCCAGCTCGATGACCTGGTGGCCGTAGGAGACCCCGCCCTCGCCGTGCACCGCGATGCGGATCGGCTCGGCGAGGACCGTCTCCTTGGGGACGGTGATCACGCCGGCCTTCTCGAACGCGGAGTACGCCTGGGCGGCGACCCGGTCCACCGGGGCGCCCGCCCTGCCGAGGCGCGGGTCGTCGCGGTCCGCGAGTTCGACGGTGACGCCCTCGGGGGCCTCGACGGCGACCTTCACGCCCGCGCCCGTCGCGACGGCGGTGCCGTCGTGCAGGCCGCGCAGCCGCTCCAGCGGCGTGAACCGCCACTCCTCCTCGCGGCCGTGCGGGACCGGGAAGTCCGCGACGTCGAAGGACGGGGGCGCGCTCATGCGCGTGGCGACGGTCGACTCGGCGGCCACCGCGATCTGGCCCGCGGTGGTGGAGCCCACGGGTGGGGGTCCCCCCGGTCGAGTGGATTCGAGATTGGGGGAGTTCTGAGCCTCAGCCATGGCTGTCGGTCTGCTCTCTTCCTACGTCAGAAAATTGCTGCTGCTGTCGGGGGCGGGTGCTAACCGACCGCGCCTTCCATCTGCAGCTCGATCAGCCGGTTGAGCTCGAGGGCGTACTCCATGGGCAGCTCCTTCGCGATGGGCTCGACGAAGCCGCGCACGATCATCGCCATCGCCTCGAACTCGCTCAGACCGCGGCTCATCAGGTAGAAGAGCTGGTCCTCGGAGACCTTGGAGACGGTGGCCTCGTGGCCCATGGACACGTCGTCCTCACGGACGTCCACGTAGGGGTACGTGTCGGAGCGGGAGATGGTGTCGACGAGCAGCGCGTCGCACAGCACGTTGGACTTCGAGCCGTGCGCGCCCTCGCCGATCTCGACGAGACCGCGGTAGGAGGTGCGGCCGCCGCCGCGCGCCACGGACTTCGACACGATGTTCGACGACGTGTTCGGCGCCATGTGGACCATCTTGGAGCCGGCGTCCTGGTGCTGGCCCTCGCCCGCGAAGGCGATGGAGAGGGTCTCGCCCTTGGCGTGCTCGCCCATCAGGTAGACGGCCGGGTACTTCATCGTCACCTTGGAGCCGATGTTGCCGTCGATCCACTCCATGGTCGCGCCCTCGTACGCCACGGCGCGCTTGGTGACCAGGTTGTAGACGTTGTTCGACCAGTTCTGGATGGTCGTGTAGCGGCAGCGGGCGTTCTTCTTGACGATGATCTCGACCACGGCGCTGTGCAGCGAGTCCGACTTGTAGATCGGCGCCGTGCAGCCCTCGACGTAGTGCACGTAGGCGCCCTCGTCGACGATGATCAGGGTCCGCTCGAACTGGCCCATGTTCTCCGTGTTGATGCGGAAGTAGGCCTGCAGCGGGATCTCGACGTGCACGCCCTTCGGCACGTAGATGAAGGAGCCGCCGGACCACACCGCGGTGTTCAGCGACGCGAACTTGTTGTCGCCGACCGGGATGACGGTGCCGAAGTACTCCTTGAAGAGCTCGGGGTGCTCCTTCAGCGCGGTGTCGGT
The DNA here is from genome assembly GCF_040299045.1 of Streptomyces sp. NPDC001027. Classification (NCBI taxonomy): domain Bacteria; kingdom Bacillati; phylum Actinomycetota; class Actinomycetes; order Kitasatosporales; family Streptomycetaceae; genus Streptomyces; species Streptomyces sp. NPDC001027. Next base: position 6,693 of record NZ_JBEPBI010000229.1, on the reverse strand, counting down.
GTCGAGGAAGATGACGCCCTGCTCCTCCAGGTCCTCACGGATCTGGTGGTAGACGACCTCGGACTCGTACTGGGCCGCGACACCGGCGACGAGGCGCTGCTTCTCCGCCTCGGGGATGCCGAGCTTGTCGTACGTGTTCTTGATGTCCTCGGGCAGGTCCTCCCAGGACTCCGCCTGCTTCTCCGTGGAGCGCACGAAGTACTTGATGTTGTCGAAGTCGATGCCCGACAGGTCCGAGCCCCAGTTCGGCATGGGCTTCTTCTCGAAGAGCCGCAGGCCCTTGAGGCGGAGCTTCGTCATCCAGTCGGGCTCGGACTTCTTCGCGGAGATGTCCCGGACGACGTCCTCGTTGATGCCGCGCTTCGCAGAGGCGCCGGCCGTGTCGGAGTCGGCCCAGCCGTATTCGTACTTGCCCAGACCCTCGAGTTCGGGGTGGGCAGTCTCCGTGGGGAGAGTCATGCGGGGTTCCTCCCGGCCGTGCTTGCGGATGCGTTCTGGGTGGCTGTGGAAACTCTGGGGATGAACGTCGTGCAGACGCCGTCGCCGTGCGCGATGGTCGCCAGCCGCTGGACGTGCGTCCCGAGCAGCTGCGAGAAGATCTCCGTCTCCGCATCGCAGAGCTGCGGGAACTTCTCCGCGACATGGGCGACGGGGCAGTGGTGCTGGCACAGCTGCTCGCCGACCGGTGCGCTGCGCGCCGTAGCAGCGTACCCGTCCGCGCTCAGGGCCTTGGCCAGGGCTTCGGTGCGCTCCTCGGGGGCGGCCGCCTCTATCGCCTCGCGGTATCCGGCGGCCTGCTCGGCGATCCTCGCGCGTGCGAAGGCGACCACGGCCTCGTCCCCGCCGAACCGCTCCTGGATGAAGCGCAGGGCGTCCGCGGCGAGCTTGTCGTAGGACTGGTCGAAGGCGTCCCGGCCGCAGTCGGTGAGGGCGAATGCCTTGGCCGGGCGGCCGCGGGTGCGCGCGCCGTACACGCGCTGCTCACGGGGCTGCACGACGTCGTCGGCGACCAGCGCGTCGAGATGCCGGCGCACGGCGGCCTGGGTGAGGCCGAGGCGGCCGGCCAGCTCGGCGACGGTCGAGGGCCCGTGGTCCAGGATGGACCGCGCGACCCGGTTGCGCGTCGAGCGCTCCCCGGTCGCGAGCTCCTCCTGCGGGGTCCCCGTGGGGGTCACCCGAGCCTCGCCGACGTTTTTCACAACGCCATTGTTGCGTAATTCCTCAGGGGCAGGCAAGCCGCGCCCGATCCGCCGGACGGTGCCCTGCATCACTTAGGCATACCTAATCTGACCTGGAGAAACGATCTTTGATCGATCAGCCGGGCCCGGCCCGGGCGGACAGCCCCTGGCCTGCGCGACCGCCGTCCAGGAGACTGCCCGACCATGCCCACACCTTCTCCCACCGGCCCGCTCGTCACCCGGGACTCCCTCGCGGCGGACCTCCGCGCGCTCGGCGTCGCCCCCGGAGAGATCCTCCTGGTCCACTCCTCCCTCAGTTCCCTCGGCTGGGTGTGCGGCGGCGCCGTCGCGGCGGTGCGCGCACTGCTGGACGCGCTCGGCCCGCACGGCACGCTCGTGGTCCCGGCGCAGAGCGGGCAGCTGTCCGATCCGGCGGCGTGGAGCGACCCGCCGGTGCCCGAGCAGTGGTGGGAGACGATCCGGGCGGCCATGCCCGCGTACGACCCCCTCGTCACCCCCTCCCGCGGCGTCGGCGTGATCCCGGAGACGGTCCGCACCTGGCCGGGCGCCCGGCGCAGCGCGCATCCGCACGCCTCCTTCGCGGCGCTCGGGGCGCGGGCCGCCGAGCTCGTCGACGGGCACGCGCCCGACTGCCGGCTGGGCGAGAACAGCCCGCTGGCCCGCCTCGAGCGGGAGGGCGCGCGGGTGCTCCTGCTCGGCGCGGGCTACGGCGCGTGCACCAGCTTCCACCTGGCCGAATACCGCATCCCCGCGCCGCTGGTGCAGGTGGGACGGCCAGGGCCGAACGGCTGGGAGCGGGTCACCGAGGTGTCGATCAGCGCCGCCCGCTTCGACGAGCTCGGCCATGACTTCGAACGGGACCGGCCCGTCGTGCGGGGCGGGGTCGGCGCGGCCGACGCCCGGCTGTTCCCGGTCGCCGACGCGGTGGCCTACGCCCAGCGCTGGCTGCCCCTGCACCGGTCCCGCGAGGACGAGTGCTGAGCGCCCCCGGTGGGCCGGACCCGCCCCCGGCCGGTTCCCCGTACCCGGCGGTCCGGCCTCGCGGGCGCGAACCTAGACTCTTGAGCCATGCGAAGTGAGCCTGTCGTCCGGGTCCGGGCCCTGGTGAAGCGGTACGGGGCGAAGACCGCGGTGAACGGCCTCGATCTCACGGCCCGGGCCGGCGTCACCGCCGTCCTCGGACCCAACGGCGCCGGCAAGACGACCACCGTCGAGACCTGCGAGGGGTACCGCAGACCGGACTCCGGCACCGTGCGCGTCCTCGGCCTCGACCCGGTGGGACAGGCCCGCGAGCTGCGTCCCCGCATCGGCGTGATGCTCCAGTCGGGGGGCGTGTACTCGGGTGCGCGGGCCGACGAGATGCTCCGGCACGTGGCGAAGCTGCACGCGCACCCGCTGGACGTCGACGCCCTCGTCGAGCGGCTCGGGCTGGGCTCGTGCGGCCGTACGAGCTACCGCCGGCTCTCCGGCGGCCAGCAGCAGCGCCTCGCGCTCGCGATGGCCGTCGTCGGCCGTCCCGAACTGGTCTTCCTGGACGAGCCGACGGCCGGACTCGACCCGCAGGCCCGTCGCGCCACCTGGGATCTCGTGCGGGACCTGCGCGCGGACGGCGTCTCGGTCATCCTGACCACCCACCACATGGACGAGGCCGAACAGCTCGCCGACGACGTGGCGATCATCGACGCCGGGGCCGTGATCGCGCAGGGCTCCCCCGAGGAGCTGTGCCGCGGCGGCGCCGAGAACACCCTGCGCTTCACCGGCCGCCCCGGGCTCGACGTCGGCTCGCTGCTGAAGGCCCTGCCTGCCGACAGCAGCGCCGCCGAGCTCACCCCGGGCTCCTACCGGATCACGGGCAAGGTCGACCCCCAGCTGCTCGCCACGGTCACCTCGTGGTGCGCGCAGCACGGGGTGATGCCGGACCGGATCTCGGTGGAACGGCACACCCTGGAGGACGTCTTCCTCGAACTGACCGGCAAGGAGCTGCGCTCGTGACCGCCACCGGCACCTACACCCCCCGGCCCGGCGCGGCCCCGCTGCCGCGCATGATCGCGGCCCAGGCGGCGCTGGAGACGAGGATGCTGCTGCGCAACGGCGAACAGCTGCTGCTCACCGTGGTGATCCCGACGCTCCTGCTGGTGCTGTTCAGCACGGTGGACGTCGTCGACACCGGCGCGGGCGAGGCGGTGGACTTCCTCGCCCCCGGCATCCTCGCGCTCGCCGTGATGTCGACGGCCTTCACCGGCCAGGCCATCGCGACCGGGTTCGAGCGCCGCTACGGAGTGCTGAAGCGGCTCGCCTCCTCCCCGCTGCCCCGCTGGGGCCTGATGACGGCGAAGACGCTGTCGGTGCTGGTCACCGAGGTCCTCCAGGTGATCCTGCTGACGGCGATCGCCTTCGCGCTCGGCTGGGACCCGCAGGGCGGTCCGGGGGCCGTCGTGCTGCTGCTGGTCGCCGGCACGGCGGCCTTCTCCGGCCTCGGCCTGCTGATGGCGGGCACGCTGAAGGCGGAGGCGACGCTGGCCGCGGCCAACCTCGTGTTCCTGCTGCTGCTGGTGGGCGGTGGGGTGATCGTGCCGCTCGACAGGTTCCCGGCCGGTGTGCAGGACGTGCTCGGCCTGCTGCCGGTCACCGCGCTGTCCGACGGGCTGCGGGACGTGCTCCAGCACGGCGCCGGGATGCCCTGGGGCGACCTGGGGATCCTGGCCGTCTGGGCCGTGGCGGGGCTCGCGGCGGCCGGCCGGTTCTTCCGCTGGGAGTAGCGGGCCCGGCCTGCCGGGGACCCTCGTGAAAGCGTGCACAAGCGGCCCGCTTACGATGGGACGCGTGCTGAACGTGACCCGTGCCGACGCCGTAGCCGCCGTGCGCAACCCTCTCGCCTTCATCGCCGCGCGCTGGACCCCCGCCCCCCGGACGGTTCGGCGGGCGGCTCTCTTCGCGCTCGTGATGTCGGTGGTGATCGTGGTCACCGGCGGCGCCGTCCGGCTCACCGGCTCCGGCCTCGGCTGCCCGACCTGGCCCAAGTGCACCGACGACTCGCTCACCGCGACGAGCGCGATGGGCTTCCACGGCGCCATCGAGTTCGGCAACCGCATGCTGACGTACGTGCTGTGCGCGGCCGTCGGCTGGGCGATCATCGCCGCGCGCTCGGAGAAGCCGTACCGCCGCAGCCTGACCCGACTGGGCTGGGCGCAGTTCTGGCTGGTCATGAGCAACGCCGTGCTCGGCGGGATCGTCGTGCTCGTCGGACTGAACCCGTACACGGTCGCAGCGCACTTCCTGGCCGCCTCGGCGCTGATCGCGGTCGCCGCGGTGATGTGGCACCGCGCCGGGGAGGGCGACGGGGAGCCCCGTCCGCTGGTCGGCAGGCCCGTGCAGCAGCTGGTGTGGTTCCTGGTCCTGGCCTCGACGCTGCTGATCGCCGTGGGCACGGTGGTCACCGGCGCGGGACCGCACGCCGGCGACTCCAGCGAGGTCGAGCGGATGCCGCTGGACTGGGAGACGGTGGCCAAGCTGCACGCGGTGCTCGCCTGGATCGTGGTGACGCTGACGTTCGCCCTGTGGTTCATCCTGAAGGCCGTGGACGCCCCGAAGAGCCCGCTGGACCGCACCCGGGACCTGTTCCTGGTGCTGCTCTCCCAGGGCGTCATCGGCTACGTCCAGTACTTCACCGACCTTCCCGAGATCCTGGTCGGACTGCACATGCTCGGATCGTGCCTGGTGTGGATCGCCGTCCTGCGCGTGCCGCTGGCGCTGCGCGAACGCGCCGGGACCACGGCCGCCGGTCTGCCCCACCCGGCGGAGGAGGCGACGGCCGGCACACACGCCTGAGCCGCCGCCCGCCGAAGCCCCTCAGCCCAGCCCGTACACCCTGCGGGCGTTGCCCGCCGCGATCAGCCCGGCCACCCGCTGTGCGTCAGCGGGCGACCACGCGCCCTCCGCGACCCAGCCGCCCAGCACCCGCGCCAGCGCCTCGCGGAACAGCAGCGCCCCGACCACGTGCAGCTCGGGCAGCCCGTGTGCGCCGGTGGAGAAGAGGATCTTCCCGAAGGGCGCCAGCTCCAGGATCTCCGCGAGGACGGTCGCAGCGCGGGCGCCGGTCCTGACGAGGGCCGCCCCGGAGTCGGCGTACACGTGCGGGAAGACTCCCGCGAGGTGGGCGGCGTGCCGGTGGTAGGGGTAGCCGTGCAGCAGGACGAGGTCGGTGCCGAGACCGGCCGTGGCGCGGACGAAGTCGGTGAGCAGGGCGGGGTCGGTGCGGTCGATCCGCGCGCCCGGCGCGCCGAGGCCCGCGTGCAGCTGCAGGGGGCGCTCGGAGGCGACGGCGCTCCACAGCAGGTGCCGCAGCAGCACCGGGTCGTTCAGCCGGCCGCCGGCCCTGCGCCCGGCCAGCCAGCGGCCGGCGGCGCGGCGCACCTCCCCCGGTCCCGGCGGCTCGGGCGCGAGCGCGAGGCCGTGCCGCACTCCCGCGACGGAGGTGAAGGCCACGGCGTGCGCGGCGGCCCCGTGCACCGCCTCGGCGAGGTTCGCCAGGAACGACTCGACGGTGCCTGAGGTGTCGGCGACCTGCTCGGCGAGGAGTTCCAGCCGCACGATCTCGCGGGCCTCGGCGTCGCCCGTCGAGGCCAGCTCGCCCGGGCCGGTGAGGTCGCCGGGCAGGCCCGTGTCGACCAGGTACGTCGTGATGCCGGTGCCCCGCAGCAGCCGGCGGCCCGCTTCCAGCACGCCGAGTTCACGGCGCCGGGCGAGGTAGCGGGCGGGCGGAGCGTGCGGTTCCAGACCCAGCAGCGGGGGGCACCAACGGCGCACCGCGAACCCCGTCTGCGTGTCGAAGAGCGTCGTGCCGGGAGCGGGCGGGCCCGAGGCCAGGGCCAGCTGGGCCTCGAAGGTGCCGAGACCCAGCTCCGTTCTCAGGACGCCGTGGCAGTACTGGTCCACCAAGGACGGCGTTTCGATCATCCGGACTCCCCGGGAGATGGACCACGTCGTTTCTACGGGTCCTAACGGGTGACCGGGGCGTCAGGTGTTGCTGGCGGCCGATTGTCCGCCGCTCAGCCGTTCTTCGGACCGCCGACCTGGATGCCCGCCATACGCGTCCACTCGTAGGGGCCGGTCCGCACCTTCGCCGCGAACTCGCCGTCGAAGGCCTCGTGGACGGTGATGCCGGCCTTCTCGACGGCCTGACCGGCGACGGCGACCGAGGGGGCCACCAGGTCGCCCCAGCCGCCGTCCTCGCCGACCAGGACGATACGGGCGCCGCGCTCGCCGAGGTGCGCGACCTGGCCCTCGGCTCCGCCGTGCTCCTTGGCGAAGGCGCTGATCCGCCGGGCGAGCCGGGCCGCCGTGCGCTCGGACTTCGCGGCCTGCTTGGTGTCGGCGGTCTCGTCAACCTGCTTGGTGTCTGCCATGGCCAGGATGCTACCGACGGGTAGATCGAACGGCGACGGCCGGGGGGGGTGGGCAAGACCACGCAACCCCGCCCCCTGCCCGGGCCCCA
>NZ_JBEPBI010000228.1:0-12208 GCF_040299045.1 Streptomyces sp. NPDC001027 | reverse complement strand
CCCGGCTGACCCCGAAGCCCGGCGGCAAGGAGGCCCGGCGGGCCCTCGACCCCGACGGATCCGCGGGCACGGCGCCCCTGGGCGCCCGCTGGGTGCGGACCGTCGTAGCCAAGCCCCTGCTCACCGTCCTGGCGGCCGCCGGCGTCCTCGTCGCACTCGCGCTCCCCGCGGCGGACCTGCGCCTGGCGCTGCCGGACAACGGCTCGGCGCCGGTCGCCTCCACCGAACGCACGGCGTACGACACGGTCGGCGAGAAGTTCGGCCCCGGCTTCAACGGTCCGCTGCTGGTGCTGACCGAGACCGATGACCGGTCCGGGCGCCAGTCCGGCGCCGAGGCCGCACGTCGGCTGCGGGACCTCGAGGGCGTGAAGGCGGTGCTGCCGCCGCAGCCCACCCACGATCCCGCGCAGACCGTCATCCAGGTCGTGCCCGAGACCGGTCCCGACACGGCGGGCACCGCCCGCCTCGTCCGCGACATCCGTGCCGCGGCCCCGGGCATCCACGACGCCACCGGAGCGACCCTCGCGGTCACCGGCGCCACCGCCGTCAACATCGACGTCTCCGACCGGCTCAGCGAGTCCCTGCTGCCGTTCATGGCGATCGTCGTCGGCCTGAGCCTGATCCTGCTGACCATGGTGTTCCGTTCGCTGGTCGTCCCGCTCAAGGCCGCCGTCGGATTCCTGCTGTCGGTGGCCGCCTCGCTCGGCGCGGTCGTCGCCCTGTTCCAGTGGGGCTGGCTGGCGGACGCCCTCGGCCTCGCGCACACCGGTCCCGTCGTCAGCTTCCTGCCGATCATCCTGATCGGCGTGCTCTTCGGACTCGCCATGGACTACGAGGTGTTCCTCGTCTCCGGGATGCGGGAGGAGTGGGTCCACAGCGGCGAGGCCCGCCGCTCGGTGACCGACGGCGCGCGGCACAGCGTCCGGGTCGTCACCGCGGCCGCCCTGATCATGTTCACCGTCTTCGCCGGCTTCTTCCCGCTCGACGACGCCCTGATCAAGCCCATCGCCTTCGCGCTCGCCGTCGGCGTGGCCATCGACGCCTTCGCCGTCCGTCTGACCCTCGTCCCCGCAGTCCTCGCCCTCGCCGGACGGCACGCGTGGTGGCTCCCCGCCTGGCTGGACCGCGTCCTGCCCGACCTCGACGTCGAGGGCACACGCCTGCAGAGGGCCCCGGAACGGGAGCACGAGCAGGCCGAGCGGGTCTCCTGAAAGCGAGTCTCCTGAACCGGCAGGGCGCCCCCGGCGGACGCGCCGGCCGCGCACAGTCCGGCGAGGTCACCGGGACGACGGCTCCGAGACGTGAGAGGGCCGCCAGTCCGACGGTCCGGAGGAGTCGTACGGCCTGCTCAGCCGGCGAGGCGGGGGCGGTCGGCCGGGGCGGGGACCATGCCGAGGCGCTCGAGCAGCAGCCCTTCCCGGGTGGACCAGGGGCAGACCTCGACGCTCCTGGCCCCGCAGGCCTCCATGAGCGCCTGCGCGATCAGGGCTCCGGCCAGGGACTGCTCGGCGCGGTGTCGGGAGATGCCCGGCAGCTCGGCGCGGTGCGACGGCGCCGTGTCGGCCAGCAGGGAGACCGCCGTGCGCAGCCGGGGCAGCGTCAGCCGGCCTCGGGCGCGCTGTCTCCTGCCCTGCGCGGCGGCGAGCCGGCCCAGCTGTTCGAAGGTCTTGGAGCAGGCCAGCACCCGCCCTCCCGGCTCGGCCTGCGGCAGGTCGGGGACGGCTTCCAGGGACCGGCGCAGGTGCTGCAGGATCTCCGCCGCACTCTGCCCGGGCGGCACCGTGCCGCCGGGGAGCCGGTCCCGGGTGATCCTGCGGGCGCCCAGCGGCAGCGAGTGGACGACGCGGGGCTGGTCGCCGGAACCGGCGGCGATCTCCACGGTGCCGCCGCCGACGTCCAGGACCAGCAGCTGCCCGGTCGCCGGCCCGGCCCACCGGCGGGCGGCCACATAGGCCAGCCGCGCCTCTTCCTCGCCGGGCAGCACGCGCAGCCGGGTGCCGGTGGTGCGCGCCACTCGCGCGATGATCTCCTCGCGGTTGGGCGCGTCCCGGATCACGGAGGTCGCGAACGCGAACACGTCCGGTCCGGACAGATCCGGGTCGGCGGCGACGGCCTCGGCCACAGCCCGCTCGACACTCTGCACGCCGATCTTGTCCAGACGCCCCTTGCGGTCGAGGGTCTCGTGCAGTCTCAGCCGGACCTTGCGGGAGTACACCGGCTCCAGCACCGTGCCCGGACGCCGCCGCATCACCGTCAGCAGAGCGCTGTGGCACCCGACGTCGAGCACACCTGCCTGCCGCATCCCATCGCCTCCCCCTGGCCGCACTCGGCCCGACCGGCAACCACTCCCCTCCTCCGACGCCCTCGACGACGGCAGGCGGGGTTTCCGGACGGGCATGTAAGCATATCGTCACCGACGATGCACCCTCCGCCCCGACCCGAAGGCGCCCCGACGGCCCGCCTGCGGCTACGCGGGATCGAGCCCGGGCCGCGCGGGGAGCCCGCCGTTCTTCTCGCGGCGCAGCTCCTTGGCCATGGCCAAGGAGAACGAGTGAGCCACGGTCGCGTAGGCGTCCTTCAACGCCTCGACGTCCCCCTCGGGCTCCTTCGGCATCATCCAGCGCTTCACGCCGATGGCGACGTGGGCGGCATTCGCCGAGTCGGGGAACCTGTCGCTCCGGCACGCGAACCGGACCGCCGGTTCTCCTCGGTCAGCGCCGTCGCCGCGTCGAACGTGGAGGGACGGGCGATGTCGCCCTCCTGAAGCCCGGACCGGCGGTCGCGAGGGTCAGGCCACCGTGTTGAGCAGGTCGGCCAGTACGTCGGGGCGTTCCAGGGCGATGAAGTGGCCGGCGCCGGCGACCTGCGTGAAGTCGGCGGCCGGAAGCAGTCGTCTGTCGGCTTCCCGGTCCGAGGGGCGGGACCAGTCCTTTTCGCCGTAGACGAGATGGACGGGCGCCTTGATCTCGGGGTAGCGCGAGCGGGCCGCGATGAGGCTGGGCAGGGCCTGGTACACGGCCCGGGCGACGGCAGGGTAGCCGGGGCGGCCGCCCACCTGGAGGAGCTCGTCCACGTAGTCCTCGCGCAGCGCGCTCTTGTCGCCGAGGCCGCCCTGGAGGATCTTGCGCAGGGCGGGCCTGGGCTCCACCCCCGCGATCACCGGGCCGACTCCGGGGGCGAGGACCCCGCCGACCACCAGACGGGCGAGGAGACTCGAGCGGGCGATCCCACCCGAGAAGTCGTACGCGTTCACCGCGACGACCCGCCGGACGCGCTCGGGGAGATCGGCCGCGGCGGTGAGTGCGAGCACCGCCCCCATGGACTCCCCGACCAACGTCACGTCGTGAAGGTCGAGTTCCGTCAGCAGTCGCTCGACGCCCGCGCGCATGGCCGGCTCGTCGTACGACGCACCGGGCACGATCTCCGAGTAGCCCATCCCCGGCAGGTCGAGCGCGTACACGGTGTACCGGTCCGCGAGCAGCGGGACGAGGAGGCGGAAGTGCTCGGCCTGGGTGCGCACCGTGTGCAGCAGGACGAGGGGGGCGCCGGCGCCCGCCTTGAGGTAGCGCAGCGTTCCCTCACGTCCGGCGAGACCCGTGCGCGGGGCGATGGTGTGGCTGGTGGCCCCCTGGATGTGAATCGTGGGGCGGATCTCATGGCTGGGCATTCTGCCGACTCCTTGTGCGCGAAGGGGTGTGCGAGGGGGTTCGTTCGCCGGCTGGGGTGCAGCGCTGCCAGGTGGTCGGCGAGCACCGAAACGGTCATGTCACGCGCTCTCCTCGAGAACGAGAAACCGATCGGTTTCCACCCAAGGTAAACCGCTCGGTTTCCTCACGCAAGCCCATCGACGCCCCGACCCCGCCGAGGCGCTCCGCGCCGATGGACGCCCCGAACCGGAGGCGACGCCTTCACTTGCGCGCAGGAAACCGATCTGTTTTCCTCGGTGGAAACAGATCGGTTTCCGACCGCTGGTCGGCCCGTGCCGAGCGACTTCGCCCATGAGCGGCGACTAAGGGGAAAAGTGAGTACCACCTTCGACCGCGGGGCGCCCGCCTCCGGGAAGACAGAGTCGGGCCGCCGCGGCTCACACGCCGTGCGCTGGTGGGTGCTCGTCGTGCTGGGCGTGGCGCAGCTCATGGTCACGCTCGACGCGACCGTCGTGAACATCGCGCTGCCCGAAGCGCAGCACGACCTCGGTTTCAGCGACGGCAGCCGGCAGTGGGTCATCACGGGGTACGCCTTGGCGTTCGGCAGCCTGCTGCTGCTCGGGGGCCGACTCGGCGACCTGTTCGGTCGGCGTACGACCTTCGTGACCGGCCTGATCGGCTTCGCGGCCGCCTCCGTCGTCGGCGGCGCGGCCACCGGCTTCGACGTGCTCGTCGCGGCCCGCGTGGCCCAGGGAGTCTTCGCCGCGCTGCTCGCACCCGCGGCGCTCTCCCTGCTCAGCGTGACCTTCACCGAGCCGTCCGAGAGGCCGAAGGCCTTCGGCATCTTCAGTGCGCTGTCCGGTGCGGGCGCCGCGATCGGACTCCTGCTCGGCGGCATGCTCACCGAATGGGCGTCGTGGCGCTGGGTGATGTACGTCAACGTCGTCTTCGCGGGCGTCGCACTGGCCGGCGCCCTGCTGTTGCTGGCCAAGCCCGCGGTCACCGAGCGACCCCGGATCGACGTTCCCGGCGCCGTCGTGGTGAGCGCCGCGCTGTTCGGCGTCGTCTACGGGTTCGCCCACGTGGAATCCACCAGCTGGACCGACCCGGTCGCCCTCGGCTCCATGATCAGCGGCGTGGCGCTGCTCGCGGTGTTCGCCTGGCTGGAGCTCAGGGTCGCGCATCCGCTGCTGCCGCTGCGCGTCGTGCTGGACCGGACCCGGGGCGGTTCGTTCCTGGCCGTGTTCGTGCTGGGCATGGGGATGTTCTCGATCTTCCTGTTCCTGACCTACTACCTGGAGGCCGGCATCGGCTACTCGCCGATCGAGGCCGGCCTGTCCTTCCTGCCGATGGTCGGAGGCATCGTCGCCGCGTCGACGACAGTGCCTTCGCTGCTGCTGCCCAGGGTCGGCCCGAAGGTCGTGGTCAGCACAGGCTTCCTGGTCTCCGCGTCCGGCATGGCCCTGTTGACCCGGCTCACGCTGGACAGCGGCTACGCCGCCGACATCATGCCGGGCATGATCCTGCTGGGCCTCGGCATCGGCGGGGTGATGACCACCGCGTTCCAGGGCGCGACCGCGGGGATACATCACGAGGACGCGGGCGTCGCCTCGGCGCTGATCAACACCAGTCAGCAGGTGGGCGGCTCGATCAGCACGGCCCTGCTGACCACCGTCGCCTCGTCGGCCGCGACCGACTACCTGTCCTCGCACAAGCCGGGCCCGCTGACCGCGGCCCGGGCCGGGGTCGAGAGCTACACGGCCACCCTGGCGTGGGGCGCCGGGATCTTCGTGGTCGGTGCGGCGCTCACGGCGTTCCTGATGCCGAATGCCGCTCTGGCGCCGTCGGAGGGCGAGCCCGTGATCGCCCACTGAGCCAGGACACACCGTGACGACGAGCGTCGGCCCAGCCGTAATCCGATCGGTTTCCAACGGGCCGGAACCGAGTTGACCTCGAAAGATGACCACCGAGGCGATGCCGGGCTCCCGGGAGCGACTGCTGGAGGCCACGGCCACGCTCACCTACCGGGACGGCGTCAGCGTCGGCGTCGACACGGTGTGCAAGGCGGCGGGGGTGTCCAAGCGCTCCATGTACAAGCTGTTCGAGAGCAAGGAGGAACTCCTGGCGCCTGCTCGCCCGGCAGCTGACCCTGGTGTTCGACGGGGCCAGCGTCCGTGCGGGCATCAGAGCCGAGACACGGGCCTGGCTCATCGCCCCCACCGTGACCGCCCTGCTCGACGCGGCAGGCGTGCACTGACCGTCAGGCGAGGGGGAACCAGGTCGAGAGGCGCTTCGCGATCGCCGGTACGTCGATGTCGTCCTGTGCGACTTCCTCGACGAACGGGCCGGCGATCGCGACGGGCGGCGGGACGGTACCGGCGCTGACGCCGTTGAACCGCAGGAAGACACGCATGGCGAGCCAGGCGGTGCGCTTGTTGCCGTCGATCAGCGCATGATTGCGGGCGACGGAATGCAGCAGCGCGGCAGCCTTCTCGTGCAGCGTGGGATACAGCTCGGTCCCGAACACGTTCGTCCGGGGTCGCTCGACCGCCGACACCAGAAGGCCCATGTCACGCACGCTGTGCTCGGTGCCGTTGACCGTGCGGGCGATCGCCAGGATCTCGTCGATCTGGAGGTGGCGCACGGTCGTCACTTCAGGTAGTCCAGGATCTCCGCGTCGCTGTCCATGAGCTCGGCCAGCACGTCGTCGACCTTCAGCTCCGCCCGGTCCTGGGCGTCGCGAATGGCCTCGATGGCAAGCTCCTGCTTGCTGCGCCCCTCCCGACGAGCCCGCTCGGTGAGCGCCGCGTCAAGGTCGTCGGGAAGCCGGAGTGTCATCGCCATACAGCCATGATACCTGACTGGTATCAAGGCGACGAGGCGAGCAGCCGCCCTGGCCGCAACCACTGATCGGACACGCCACCCACCCTCCCCGCGGGTCACGCCGGCGGGCCCCCCGGGGAGGTCTGCCCACGTCTACTCGGTGGACTGCTCGGCGGCCTCGTGTTCGCCGACGCTGACCAGTCCTGTTTCGTAGGCGACGATGACGGCCTGCACTCGGTCGCGGAGTCCGAGCTTGCCGAGGATGCGGGCGACGTGCGTCTTGACGGTCGCCTCGGCGAGATGGAGGCGGGCGGCGAGTTCGGCGTTGCTCAGTCCTCGGGCCAACAGGCCGAGGACCTCCAGTTCACGCGGGGTGAGCGAGGCGAGGTCGCGATGGAGGGCGGCGGCGTCGCTGCCTCGCCGGGTGAACCGTTGCACGAGTCGGCGGGTGATGGCGGGCGCGAGGAGAGCGTCGCCGGTACGGGCTGTACGGACGGCCGCGGTCAGCTGCTCAGGGGTGACGTCCTTGAGGAGGAAGCCGCTGGCCCCGGCGGACAGCGCAGCGTAGACGTACCGGTCGAGGTCGAAGGTGGTCAGGATGATCACGCGCGGTGCGCCGGCAGTGCCGGTGAGGATGCGGCGGGTGGCCTCCAGACCGTCCATCGCGGGCATCCGGACATCCATCAGAACCACGTCGGGGCGGGTGCGGTTGACCGCTTCGACCGCTTCGAGGCCGTTGGTCGCCTCGGCGACGACATCGATGCCGTCGGCGCCCAGGATCATCCGGAATCCGGTGCGGACCAGGGTCTGGTCGTCGGCAAGGAGCACACGCAGCGGATCGGTCACGGTGTCTCCAAGGGGATCAGGGCTTCCACACGGTAGCCGCCGGTGAGTCGTCGGCCGGTGTTCAGGGTTCCGTCGTAGACGGCGAGACGCTCGCGCAGGCCGATCAGGCCCCGGCCGCCTCCGGTGCCCGAGCCCGGGTGTCCGCCGGTGTCGGTGACTTCCACCCGGAGTTGATGCGGGCCGTAGTCGACGGTGACGGCGGCGGTGGCGCCCGACGCGTGCTTCACCGTGTTGGTCAGGCCCTCCTGGACCACGCGGTAGGCGGCGAGTTCCAGGCCGGGGGGAAGGGGACGGGGCGGTCCTGTCACGGTCAGATCGACGCGCAGTCCGGTGTCCCGTACCCGACCGATGAGCGTCTCCAACTGGTCAAGGCCTGGCTGCGGCGCCAACTCATTCCCCGTGTCCGCGCCCTCGCCCCGGTCGTCCATGGTGAGCAGGCCCATGACGTGGCGCAGTTCGGTCATGGCCGCGCGGCCGCCCGCCTCTACGGCCAGCAGCGCCTCACCGGCCTGCTCGGGGGAGGCTTTCATGATCTTGCGGGCCGCGCCCGCCTGGATGACCATCACGCTGACGTTGTGCGTGACGACGTCGTGCAGTTCGCGGGCGATCCTGGCCCGCTCATGCTCGACGGCCCGGCGCAGGACCTCGGCCTGCTCGCGCTCCAGGGCGAAGAGCCGGGTGCGGCCTTCGTCGGTACGGAGTTTCCAGGTACGCAGACCGATGGCGGCCCCCGCCATCGGGACCAGAATCAGCAGGGCGATGTATTCGTTGGGGACGATCGGTGTCACCGAGTTCCCCGAGGTGCCGACGAGGAGGACCGACACCGGCAGCGCAGCCAGGGTGGCGGTCCGGTACGGGCTGTAGACGGCGGCGCTGTATACGGCGATGACGAACGCGTAGAAGGTCAGTCGCATCACGCTGTGCGGTGTCGCCAGTGTCGCGGCCGTCACTACGCACAGCACGGCGAGCGGGTGGCGGCGGCGCAGCGCCAGGGCACCGGAGGCGACGGCCGCGAGAGTCACCATCAAGGCCAGGCCTCCGGGGCCGGACGGGCGCGGGACGGCCACCTCCACACCGGGTGCGACTTCCCGCAGCACGACGTTGCCGACGTTGTCGATGCCGTAGTGGACGGTGGCGATTCCGAGTGCCAGTGCCACCAGCACGTCGAACTGCCAGGCGCGCCGGGTGGGCCGCAGCGGTGGGCCGCTCGGGATCCTGGCATCGCGGACCGCCTCGCGGGCGGCTTTCCGCAGCCACACCGGCATCGTGCGTACGTCCATCACCGGCTCATTCTCGCTGCCGCCCGGGCCTGTGGAGTCCGACTCGGAGGTCGTTCCCACTGGACCGTCTACATCGCCCGCCTACATCGCAAGGATGACATTTCCGGTGCTCATCCCAGCGAGGTACCGCAAGGGGTCCGGGCGGGCGACGCGCACGGGCCGGGCCCGCTCCTAGCGTTCACACGGCGCCCACAGCTCACTGACCGTACGCAAGGAGCCCTTTCATGACCATGCCGGTGATCGAACTGCGCGGTGTGAGCCGCCGATACGACGACGGCCCGCCCGCCCTGCACGAGGCGTCGCTGACCGTGCAGCACGGCGAGGCCGTCGCGATCCTCGGCCCTTCCGGCAGCGGCAAGTCCACGCTGCTCAATCTGATCGCCGGCCTGGACCGGCCGGACACGGGGACCGTCACCGTGGACGGGGTGCGCGTGGACAAGCTCGGCGAGTCCGGCTCCGCCCTCTACCGGCGCTCGAAGATCGGCATGGTCTTTCAGTTCTTCAACCTGCTCGACGATCTGACCGTCGCCGACAACGTCGTTCTGCCGGCACGCCTTGCGGGCATGGCACGTGCCGAGGCACGCCGGCGGGCGGCGGAGCTCATGGAAAACCTCGGCATCGACCGGCACGCCTGCGCGTATCCGGGGCGGCTGTCCGGCGGCGAGCGGCAGCGGGTCGCGGTGGCGCGGGCGCTGATGAACCGGCCGCCACTGCTGCTGGCCGACGAGCCGACCGGCGCCCTGGACACGGCCGCCGGACACGACGTCAGCGGACTGCTCACGGACCTCAACGCCGACGGCCAGACCATCGTCGTGGTCACCCACGACCTGTCCCTCGCCCGGTCCTGCACGCGGCGTACGGTCAAGATCGCCGACGGCCGGATCGTCGAGGACGTCCCTTCGCAGGCGGTCGCCCCGGAGGCCGTCCGTTGAGCGCGCTCGGCAAAGTGGTGCGCTCGGGGGTGGGACGACGCCGGATGCAGACGCTGGTGATCGGGCTCGCCACGATGATGGCGGTGGCCGCCTCCGTCCTGGGCGGATCGCTGCTGGTCGTCTCCAGCGCCCCCTTCGACGACGCCTTCGCCCAGCAGCGTGGCGCGCATCTGTCCGTCGATTTCGACGCGGACAAGGTGAGTGCCGGACAACTGTCGAAGTCCAAGGACGCCGCGGGGGTGAGCGGTGCGGCCGGGCCGTTCCGTTCGGCGACCGTCACCCCGCGGGCGAGCGAGGCGGGCCCCGGCTGGCCGATGACCGTGGTTGGCCGTTCCGATCCCGGACGGGACGTGGACGAGGTGGCGCTGGTCGACGGGCGGTGGCCCACCCGTTCCGGCGAGATCGTGCTGTCCGCCGACGCCTCGCTCATCCCGACCCTGGGCAGGAAGGTCACCTTCACTCATCTGCCCGACGAACCGACCCTCACGGTGGTCGGCGTCGCCCGCTCGGTCACGCGTACCGCCGACGCCTGGGTGGTTCCGGCCCAGATGCCGGCGCTCACCGCGCCCGGGAGCGGCGGCTACCAGATGCTCTACCGCTTCACGAACGCGGGCGCCGCCGCGCAGATCACCGCGGGCGGCAAAGCCGTGACCCGGTCCCTGGCGCCGGGGGCAGCCGTCGGCAAACAGTCCTGGCTCACCGTCAAGAACGACGCCGAGCGCGGCACCGCCGTCTACGTTCCGTTCCTCATCGCCTTCGGCGCCCTGGGCCTTGTCATGTCGGCGCTCATCGTCGGCAACGTCGTCGCGTCGGCCGTGGGCACGGGAACGCGCCGCATCGGGATCCTCAAGGCCGTCGGTTTCACCCCGGCCCTGGTCGTGCGCGCCTACATCGGCCAGGCACTGATCCCGTCCGGCGTCGGTACGACCCTCGGCGTCCTCGCCGGCCACCTGCTCGCCGTCCCTGTGATGGCCGAGACCGAGGAGGTCTACGGCTCCTCGTCCCTGGCCGTCGCTCCCTGGGTCGACCTGGCGGTGATCGCCGGGGTGCTCGGCCTGGTGACGGCCATCGCGTGGGCGAGTGCCTTTCGCGCCGGGCGGCTGCGCACGGTCGACGCGCTCGCCGTCGGGCGTACCGCTTCGGCGGGGCGCGGCCGGTGGGCGGCCCGCTCGGCCGGACGGCTGCCGCTACCGCGGCCGGTGGCCCTCGGCCTGGCCCGGCCCTTCGCGCGGCCCGCCCGCGCGCTCGCCATGGGCACGGCGATCCTGTTCGGCGCCATCGCTGTCACGTTCACCGTGGGGATGGGCGCCACGCTCGGCAAGGTGATGGACGCCAAGGCCCACGACGTCGCCGACGTCACCGTGCCCGCACCCATGCCGGACTTCGGACCCCAGCCCCCTGGCGGCAAGAAGCAGCACAAGGCCGACCCCGCCGCGGTCGCAGAGGCCATCGAGTTCGCCGCCGGGACCGGCAAGCACTACCGCGCCTCGACGGTGCGCTCGACCGTGTCCGGCCTGACCGGGGCCGTCGACGTGGTCGCCTTCACAGGCGACGCCTCGTGGGGCGGCTACACGATGGTCGCGGGCCGCTGGATCGACAGGCCCGGCGAGGCCGTGGTCCCCACCCCCTTCCTGAGCGCCACCGGCATTCACATCGGCGACAGCATCACCCTGAACGGCCTGGCCGAGCCGGTCACGGTCCGGGTCGTCGGCGAGCTCCTCGACCCCCGCAATTCCGGCATGCAGGTCTTCACCGACGCCTCGACCCTCACCGCCGCACATCCCGACCTGACAGATACGAGCCATCACATCGCGGTCACCTCAGGCGTCGACGTCTCCGCCTACGTCACCGCGCTGAACAAGGACCTGGCACCGCTGGGGGCCACCGCTCAGGCCGGCGGGCTCGACGCGGGCGGCGACATGGTCGTCACACTCAACGCGCTGTCCGCGATGCTCACGCTGATGCTCGTCGCCGTCGCCGCGCTCGGCGTGCTCAACGGCGTGCTGCTCGACACCCGCGAGCGGGTGCGGGAGATCGGTGTCCACAAGGCGCTCGGCATGACCCCGCGACAGACCGTCGCGATGGTCCTCACCTCGGTCGTCGTGACCGGCCTGGTCGCGGGAGCCCTGGGTGTGCCACTGGGCGTGGCCCTGCACGGCTGGGTTCTGCCCGCGATGGGCGACAGCGTGGGACTGCGGCTGCCCGATTCCGTCATCGCCGTCTACCACGGCACCGAACTACTCCTGCTTGCACTCGGCGGCCTGCTCATCGCCACTCTGGGCGCACTCCTGCCCGCTGGCTGGGCCGCCAGGACCCGAACCGCCACGGCCCTGCGCACCGAATAGGAGGTCAGGTTCAGATTTCGCGCCTCCGGCCCCCACCGCACGGAGCGGCGGGGGCCGGTCGGCTGTTCACCGCAACTGGGCCCCGGAGTCGTGTCTCTGACCCACCCGCAAAGTAGTGGCGCCCTACTCGCCGCCTTCCAGCCGACGCGGGACACGGGAGTTCCGCAGCTCCCTGAGGCCCGGGGATGTGGTTGCACAGCGTCCCGGACTTCTCGTCAGCGAAGATGCGGCGGCATCCGGCGGCCTTGAGTCGTCGGCATCGTCCCGGAGGCGGTCGCGGTCGACGCCGGTGCGGCGGCAGCCGGGGGGCGGCCGTGAGCGGCGAGGGAACGGAC
>NZ_JBEPBI010000227.1:0-12213 GCF_040299045.1 Streptomyces sp. NPDC001027 | reverse complement strand
CGGGCGGGCGCGGGCGGCGCCCGCCCGGCCGGGACGTGCGGGCTCCCGTTCTTCATCCCGATTCCACCCGTGATGCACCGGGCGGGCGGGGATTGTCAGTGCGACGTGCTCTCATGGAGGCATGATCGAAGACACGGAAACCATCGACGAGTTTCTCGCCCGCCACTCCGCCGACGTGGAGGAGGCGGTCCGCCAGGCCGCCGCAGCCGAGATCATGCCGCGCTTCCGGCAGCTCGCCGCGCACGAGGTCGACCAGAAGAACGGCCCCCATGACCTGGTGACGGACGCCGACCGCAACGCGGAGCTGTACCTCACCAAGGCCCTCGGCGCCCTCCTGCCGGGTTCCGTCGTCGTCGGCGAGGAGGCGGTGCACGCCGACCCGTCGACGTACGAGGCGATACAGGGCGGGACACCGGTCTGGATCGTCGACCCGGTCGACGGAACACGGCAGTTCGTGCACGGGGACGACGGCTTCTGCACCCTCGTCGCGCTCGTCCGTCACGGCGTCCTGCTCGCCTCCTGGACCTACGCTCCCGCCCGCGGCCAGCTGGCCACGGCCGTCCGCGGCGGCGGCGCCTTCCTCGACGGGGAGCGGCTGTTCGCCGGCCCGTCCGAGCCCGGCCGCGATCTCGCCGTCGCCACCTCGCACCCCGACTACACGACCGACGAACAGAAGCGCGCCCTGCTGGGGCTGTGGGCGGACGGCGTCGCGCCGCGCCCCTGCGGCTCGGCCGGCCTCGAGTACCTCGCCATCGCCCGGGGCGAGTTGGACGCCACGGCCTTCTCCTGGGAGGCGGCCTGGGACCACGCGGCCGGGCTGCTCCTGGTCGAGGAGGCGGGCGGCGCCCACCTCACCCTCACCGGCCGGCCGTTCAGCGTCAGGGGCGGCAACTCCCTGCCGTTCACGGCAGCCAGGGACGCGGCCACGGCCCGTCGCGTGGCGGCGCTGCTCGCGGGCGGCGAACCGCGCCACCTGTCCGGCGCGGAGCCGCACCGCCGCACCGCCTGAACCGGCCGGGCCCGGCCTCGGCCCGGTCCGTGACTCCGCCGGGCGTCCGGCGGCGCGCATCGCGCGAGGGCTGCGGGCGGTTCGGCCTCGGGTGTGTGAGTGCCGGGCGTGCGGGGGCGTGCGGTTCGTGCTTCGCGCGAGGGCTGCGGGTGGCCCGGTCTCGGGCGGTGGGTGAGGCCGCCGCGCATCCGGCGGCGTCCTGCCGTGCGTCCCGACCGGCCGCAGGGTGCGGCCACGGGCGGCCACCCCCGGTCAGCTGTCCCGGCGTGAGCCCGCGCGGTGCGAGCCGGCCGTTCGGGCCTGGGTATCAGGGCCTGGGTGTCTGGGCCTGAGCGTCCGGGTCCGGTGTTGTGGGCGTCGCTCGGTCGCCGTGCCGCTGCCCGCAGGGCGGCGGTCCGCGCGGGAGCGCCGCCCGGCCTGCGCCAACGCGGCCCGGCCGGTTTCGGGCCCCCGCGCCGCAGGTCTCGCGTCGCCCCCGGCATATCCTGATTGCGGGGGCCACCGATGTCGGAGGTCACCGGCTGACGAAGGGGTCGAAGTGCCGTCGATGCTCGATGCGGTCGTGGTGGGAGCGGGGCCCAACGGGCTGACCGCGGCGGTGGAGCTGGCCAGACGCGGCTTCTCCGTGGCGCTCTTCGAGGCGCGGGACACCGTGGGCGGAGGCGCCCGCACCGAGGAGCTCACCCTGCCGGGCTTCCGCCACGACCCGTGCTCCGCCGCCCACCCGCTCGGCATCAACTCGCCCGCCTTCCGCGCCCTGCCCCTCGAGCGCTACGGCCTGGAGTGGCTGCACCCCGAGCTGCCCATGGCCCACCCCTTCCTCGACGGCAGCGCCGCCGTGCTGTCCCGGTCGGTGGCGGAGACGGCCGCCTCCTTCGGAACACGCGACGCGGGCCCCTACCGCCGCCTGGTCGAGCCCTTCCTGCCCAAGTGGGACGCCTTGGTCCGCGACTTCATGTCGCTGCCGCTGACCGCCCTTCCGCGCGACCCGCTCACCCTGGCCCGTTTCGGCCTGGTCGGCCTGCCCCCGTCCAGCTGGCTCACCCGCCGCTTCCACGACGAGCGGGCCAAGACCCTCTTCGCCGGCCTCGTCGCCCATGTCATGGCCCCGCTCAGCGGATTCGCCACCGGCGCCGTCGGGCTGGTCTTCGCCCTCGCGGCGCACGCCCGTGGCTGGCCGGTGGTCCGCGGCGGCTCCCAGTCCCTCTCCGACGCCCTCGCCGCATACCTCGAGGATCTCGGCGGCAGCGTCCACACGGACTACGAGGTCAAGCGCCTCGACGACCTGCCGCCGGCCCGCGCGTACGTCTTCGACACCTCGCCCACCGCACTCGGCCGGATCGCCGGCTTCGGCGACTACTACGCGGGGTACAAGTACGGCCCCGGCGTCTTCAAGATCGACTACGCCCTCGACGGTCCCGTCCCCTGGACCGCGCAGGAGGCCCGGCGGGCCGGCACCGTGCAGATCGGCGCGGACAGCGCGGAGATCGGCGCCGCGCTGCGCGCGCCCGCCCGGGAGGGCCGCGCGCCCGACCGGCCCTTCCTGATCACCGTGCAGCCCGGCGTCGTCGACCCGACCCGCGCCCCGGAGGGCAAGCAGGTGTTCTGGGCGTACGGGCATGTGCCCAACGGCTGGACCGGCGACCTCACCGACGCCATGGAACGCCAACTGGAGCGCTTCGCCCCCGGGTTCCGCGACCGGGTGCTGGCCCGGGCCACCGCCGGCCCCGCCGAACTCGCCGCCCGCAACGCCAACTACGTCGGCGGAGACATCGCCGCCGGAGCCGTCTCCGGGCTGCAGATCCTGCTGCGCCCCAAGCTGACGGCGTTCCCGTACGCCACCCCGCACCCCGCCGTCTTCCTGTGCTCCTCGGCCACCCCGCCCGGCCCCGGCGTGCACGGCATGTCGGGCCACAACGCGGCGAAGGCCGTCTGGCGGAGGCTGCGGCAGAACAGGTGAGCGGGGGCCCCTGCGCGTTGGTATACACACCTGCATGACCACGATCACGCTCGTCCAGGGCGACATCACCCGGCAGTCCGTGGACGCCGTCGTCAACGCGGCCAACTCCTCGCTGCTCGGCGGGGGCGGCGTCGACGGCGCCGTCCACCGCCGGGGCGGCCCCGAGATCCTCGCCGACTGCCGTCGTCTGCGCGCCTCGCACTACGGAAAGGGCCTGCCCACCGGACAAGCGGTCGCCACCACCGCGGGCGACCTGGACGCGCGCTGGGTGATCCACACCGTGGGACCGCGTTTCACTCATGAGGAGGATCGATCAGAGTTGCTGGCTTCCTGCTATCGGGAGTCGCTGCGGGTCGCCGACGAGCTGGGCGCTCGCACGGTGGCGTTTCCGGCCGTCTCTGCCGGGATCTATGGGTGGCCGATGGAGGATGCCGCCCGGATCGCGGTGGAGACCGTACGGGCGGTCGAGACGGCGGTCGAGGAGGCTCGGTTCGTGCTCTTCGACGAGCGGGCGTACGAGGCGTTCGCCCGGCAGGTCGGCTGACTTTGATCGTGGCTCGTTTACCCGACTCGCCTGAGTCCCCTGTACGGCTGTGCGCAACGGTGCAGCCTGTTTCCGATGAGGCATCACACGGAGTGCGTCGCAATCCTTGAGCCTGCTGGGAAGGCGTGCTGACCTGCTGTTTCGCCGGCACGCGAGCGGCGCCGTCTCTGACGGGGCGTCAGGCATGGCTGCGCGGCGGCCCAGTTTGTCGGGCGGGATGGGCTGGATGCGCATGTGAATGCTTCTCCGTGTCATAGTCCGTCGGTGTACTGACCGTCGATCAGGGCGAAGGCGACGGCGGAGTCCCCTCCTTCTCGGACGGTGTTTTCCTGGCGGCTTCCCTGCGCTACTCGAACTCTTGGGAAACGGGTGCGGTTGCTGGCCGAGGACTTTCAGTGTTCGGCCTTTCTCGGCTTCATTTCCGGATGCTAGTTCGGCGTGCTCGACAACGACGGAACTGATGGTGAATCCGCCCGGGAAGGCGCCGGATTCCTGTTCAGTGCTCGTCAGGTGAACGGTTTTACGCTGGCCCGGCAATCAATCAGAACAGCGGATTTCGAAGGGTGTATGTCGATGACGACTACTCGCCGGGGGCTGTTGGCCGGATCCGCCGCGGTCGTAGTGGGTGCCGTCCAGGTCCGGCTGACCGGGTTCGCACCGGACGCCCCGACCTGGATGGGAACGCTCAACCTGGCCGCCCTCAACCTGGCCCACTGCCTCGGCGCGATCGGCGGCGCCGTCGCCCTCGACGCCGGCTGGGGGACGCTGTCCACCGTGTGGGCCGGCTTCGTCCTCACCACCGCCGGTCTGCTCCTGTACGTCACGACCATCGCCAGGGTGAGGCCGGCGCCCGTTCCGGTTCGCGCCTGAACAGCCCGAGTCGACCAGCACTCCGGCAAGAGACCCGTTGTGGCTCGGTGTGACGGAGGAACCATGTGAACGACGGTGCGGCAAAGCGCGGGCCGCTCCTCGACGACGAACAGTTCCGCCGACTCGCCGAGTACGGCGAAGCTGACCACGCCGAGCCCGGCCGGGACCTGTACACGACCGGCGACGACACCTACGACTTCTTCCTGCTCGTGTCGGCGACCGTGGACATCGTCCGGGACGTGACGGCGATCGAGCCGGAGCGTCTGAATCCACCGGGGCAGCCCCGGCGAGCGACCTGTACTCGGTCAAGGCCGGGTACGCCGGCATGAATGTGCAGATCGCCTGCTCGACGGGTGGCGATCTCGTCGCGGTCGGACCGGTGCCGATACCCGGGGCGCGCCTCGACGCGCACGACCTCGTGCCGTACAAGCGACTACCCGGCCGCGACCTGCCGGAGAACTGCAAGCGGGACAACGCCCTGCTCTCCAGCGTGCGCGCGGCCGTCGAACGCGCCGTCGCCCACGTGAGGTCCTGGCGGATCCAAAGCGAGGAAGGCGGACGCTACCGCACACCGATCGAGAAGTTCCCCGAAGTCCTCGTCGCCGTCACCGGACTCATCACCCTACGAAGGTTCATGAGAGTGGCTTATGAACGGGGCTCCGGGATTCTGGTCGAGATCGGCCAGGAACCTCTCGGCGCGGCGAGCGAAGAGGTGGGCCCCGCGTTCGCCGGATCGGGTGCGGGCTTCGTCGGCGGCGGCTCGCACGACATCGACGGGTTCGCCGCGGGCCTGAAACAGGCGCGCGCGCAGCAGCAGGAGAAGCCCTTCGGCGTAGCGTTGGCCGTGGGCTTTGACGGCCTGGTCGGCCCGGTCGAGGGCGGAAGCGGCCCGGTCGGGCAGCTCGGCTGCCAGCCACATCTCGGCGACCAGTCCGTACCAGTAGGCGAGGCCCCATCTCGGCGGGTCGGCCAGGGTCGTGGCCAGGAGCTGTTCGGCCTTGGCCGCGGCGCCGGCCGGGTCATCGCCGGTGAGGGCACGGGCCCAGTACCAGTCCAGCCGTATATAGGTTTCCTGGGCGACGCCGGGAAGGTCGGCGCTGGCCGCGACCCACCGTTCGGTCGCTTGCATCGCCCAGTCCGCGTCACCGGCCATCGAGGCGGCCATGGTCTGGTAGCGGGTCCAGCCCGACATCTCGAAGAGGTCACCCTCGGCCTGGTACACCGTGCCGAGCAGGGACCGCCCCGTCTCGACATCGCCATGCAGCGAGGTAATGACCCCCAAGTAGCCGATCCACTCATCGGGGATCCGCCAGCGTCCGCGGTCGTCACGGCGTCGAATCGGGACACCCCCGACCTGGTCGGCAAGGTGGTACAGACTTTCTTGAGCCGGTCCCGGGTGCGGGTCGGCCGAGTTCGCGAGCAGCGAGGCGACATCGTCCGCAGTGGTACGGCCCAGCCAGCTGAAACACTGATACGCCGCGCTGATGTCGCCGACATCCCAGTGGTACAGGCCCCAGGCCTGCCGGCCGTACGCCTGGATTTTCGGGTCCGGGGACGCCTGGCCTTGCTCATGCAGCCGGCGAGCCCACATCCCACGGTCTTTCTCGGTGGAGACGTAGGCCCCGGTCATCCGATAGAAGAGAAACTCAGCCTCGGCCGTCTCGCGGCCGAGTCTGCGGGCCAGATATGCGCCCCGTTCCAGCAGATCGTACGTCGAGCCGCCCATTCCCGGAGGCTCGACGGCGAGGAGGTTCAGCAGCGCCAGGACGGACAGTTCGATCTCCAGCAGCCCTGCTGTCCGGGCGATCTGGATGGCCGATTCCAGGTTCCGATAGGCGGCCGCGAACGCGAGCTTGGTCGCCGCGCGGCGACCGGCGCGTGCCAGTGCCTTCGCGGTGCGACCCGGGTCGGCCAGGGGGCCGGCGGCCCACAGGTGGTAGGCGAGGCGTTCGGCGACGGACTCGTCGTCGGCGTGGATGGGATCGAGGGCGTCGGCGACGCACAGATGCAGCTGGACGGCCTGCTGCCGCGCGGTGGTCTCGGTGATCGACTCGCGGATCAGGTCGTGCGCGAAGTGCCACGAGAACGGGTCCTTCGGCTTGGCCTCCAGGAGACCGAGTTCTTGCAGCGGTTCGAGGCGTTCGAGGCACTCCGCGATCTCGACGCCCATCGCGCGGGCGAGCAGGTCGAGGTCCACTTCGCGGCCGATGACCGCCGCGGTGCGCAGCAGACTGTGAGCGCTGTCGTCGAGGCCGGTCATCCGATCGCGGACGACGTCTCGCACGGTGGCCGGCACGCCGCCTGGTACGGATGCGCCGCCGTCGCCGAGCGAACCGTCCTCGCTGAGCAGCCGGGACAGCTCCTGGACGAAGAACGGATTGCCGGCGGTGCGAGCATGGATGCCGCGGGCGACTTCGGCGCCGGGCTCGCGGCCGGTTTCGCGGCGGATGAGCTCGGTCACGTCGGTCAGGCCGAGCGGGCCGAGCGGGATCCTGCGGTGGCCGGGCAGCCGGCTGGCCGTGGCCAGGACCCGCGACAGGCTGGAGCCGGGTGCGGGTGCGCGATCGCGTAGCGCTCCGACGATCACCGTGCCGGTGGGCGGCCGGGCCGCCAGGTGGCCGAACAGCTGGAGTGAGGCGGCGTCGGCCCACTGCAGGTCATCGACGATCAGCAGCATGGGCCGTTGCGCCGAGGCCTGCCCGACGACGGTGACGACCTGCTCGAACAGGCGGAACTGCGCACGGCTGTCGGGAATCGCCGACCCCGTGGCGTAGTCGTCTGGAGATTGGAGGAGTCCGCCGAGCTCACTGGCGAGCCACTTCTCCCGCAACGGCGCGGGGAGGCTGTCGAGAGTCGGGCGGAGTGTCTGTTCCCAGGGCCACATCGACGGTGTTCCGTCGCCTTCCAGGCACGAACCCCAGACGACCAGCGCGCCACGCCGACTCGCTTCTGCAGCGATCTCCTGCAGTAGCCGGGTCTTGCCCACGCCCGGCTCCCCTTGGACGATGCCGAGCGCCGCACTGCCGGTGAAAGCCTTCTCCACGGCTTGGCGCAGTACGGCGAGTTCCTCGACCCTGCCGACGAGGCCGGCTTCCCTCCGCGCCGAAGCGCCGGCCGTACTCGCCACGGGCGGCGAAGTCTGGGGCTGCGTCAGCACTTGCAGGTGTGCGGCCCGTATTTCCGGACCGGGATCGATGCCGAGTTCGTCGGCGAGGCAGGCGCGCACCCTGTGGTACGCCGACAGTGCCTCGGCCCGGCGTCCCGCGGCCCCCAGGGTGGTGATGAGACCGGCGTGGACGGGTTCGTGGAACGGCGAGTTCGATGCGGCGAGTTGCAGTGCCGACAGCACCGATGCCGGTCGGCGCAGCGACACGGCCAGCTTGGCCGCTTCGGTGCACGCGGCGTGGAACTCGTCGTCGAGACCGCTGAAGGTCGGCAGTGCGGTCGACCTGTGGGTGAACCCGTCGCCCGCCCGACCCCGCCAGAGACCGAGCGCTTCGACATAGCGGTCGAGCGCCGTTTCCTGGCATTGCTGTGCCATGGCCTCTTTGGCGGTCGCGACGAGTTCTCGGAAGGTGAGGAGATCCAGGGCGCCGGGGGCGGCGGAGAACAGATAGGCGTTGCCGCGGCGGTGCAGGTAGGAGCCGGATTCACGGGCGGGGATCGCGGGTTCGAGCAGTCGCCGCAACGCGCCGACGTATTTGTGGATGATGTTGAGCGCGCTGTTGGGGACGGCATCGCCCCAGATCAGGTCGATCAGCTCGCTCGTGCTGGTCGGCTGGCCGGCGCGGGCCAGCAGCAGCGCCAGGAGGTATGCCTGTTGTCGTGGCCCGGCATCCAGTTCGACACCGTCGCGCCAGATCCGTAGCGGGCCCAAGATCTGCAGATAAGGCGAAGATCGGCCGGCTGGCTGTTCCTCACCGCGAGAGGGGACTACGGGGACTGACACCGCGATACCTCTCGCATCCGAGACGGCCATCGCTGGAAGCTTATCGTTTCGCTCCCGTCCGCGAGTGACTTCCGAGGCGCAGACGGGAGCCGTTCCGGACACCGAGCCGACGCTGTATCAAGCCGTTCCGTCAGTGGGTTCCGACTGGGCGTCCGGCGTGTAGAGCTCTTCCTCGCTGACGACCGGTGCGGCGGCTTCTTCAGGACGTCCGACTCGCGTGGCCGAGCCGAACAGGTGGCCGCGCGCGGGCCGCACGGGGGCGAAGGAGGCGAAGCCTCGCCGGCTCGGGATGTCGTCATACACCGCCTCCATACCGCCGCGGATCAGGTACGTTTCGTGCCAGAAGCCGGTGCCGCCGCTGTCGCGCAGAAAATCTCGCCACCACCGCCGGTGCGGTTCGGACCGAGTCCATGACAAGAGCGAAGGCAGGTCGCGCCAGTACTGGCGGATGCCGACGTGCATGGGGAACAGCGACCACAGCAGCGACTCGTGCGACAGCAGGCCTTCCGGCTGGTCTTTCCCGGATTGGCCGATCTGTGGGCCGTAGCCGGCCAAGGTGCGCAGGCCGTAGAGCCGATTGACTCGCATACCGAGGTAGACGACCACGAGGTCGGGATACGCAGTGAGGTCGACTGTCTGCCGATTGACGCGCGTAGGCATCGCTGGTGCCTCCTTGGTTCGTTGGGTGACGAGCCAAAGCTAGTGACGGGCACGGAATGGACACTTGACGTCGACTGAATGCGCGGGCGGCGGCATTCGTGCGGTCGCACTCACCTGTGGAGTTCGGCGAGCAGGCCGCCGACGCCTGGGCACAGCAATCCTCTGCCCAGGCGGGGTTTACAAACGTTGGATCACGGTCCCCGGAGGGGGCCTCTACGGAGAGGGGTTCCCGGCGCCGGTGCAGATGACCGGGCTCCGCTTTGATGGCTCACGACGACCGCCAGCGCCAGGTGCCGTCACGGTCGTCGTGGATTCCAACGCCTGCAATGCAACGCTGGTGACTCACGAGGGGCAGGTAGCAACTGTCCCTCTCCCAACGGGGGTTCAGGCAGTAGTCCTGGCGGGATGAGGCTGGGTAAATCCTTCACACCGTGGGACCGGTCTACAGCGCCGCCGAGGACCGCTCGGACCTGCCGGCCTCCTGCTACCGGGAGTCGCTGCGCGTCGCGGACGAGCTGGGCGCCCGTACGGTGGCCTGCCCTGCGGTCTCCGCGGGCGTCTACGGCCGGCCGACGGACGACGCCGCCCGCATCGCCGTCGAGACGGTACGGGCGGCGCGCACGAAGGTGGCCGAGGTGCGGTTCGTGCTCTTCGACGAGCGGGCCTACGGCGCCTTCGCCGACCAGGTCGGCGTGGGCTGACGTCCCGCACACGCCGGCGAGCGGGACGCCCGGCCGACCGGACGTGCCGCGGGCGCACTTCGCGGGCCGGGCCCCCGGAGGGCGGCGGCCGACGCGGGATCCGGTCGGCCGCCACCGCCGCTCGAGCCGTCGTCCGTCGCCTGAGCCGTCGTCCGCCGCCCGTGCCGTCGCTCGGCCGCCGTCTCAGCCGTCGATGCGGTGCGTGGTCCAGAACGACGTCAGGTCCGTGGTCGTCGCGGCCTGGGCGGCCGCCTTGAACTCGGCCGTGGTCGAGACGCCGTACCAGTGCGAAGTGGCGTAGTCCTTCAGCAGCTTGGCCATCGCGGTGTCGCCGATCAGCCGCCGCAGGTCGTGCAGCGCGCACTTGCCGTAGCCGTAGACGACGGTGGAGTACCGCGAGGAGTGGGCGTCCCAGTAGGCCATCGAGTTGGTGATCTTCTCCGCCGAGGAGGCCCAGGACACGCTGCTCCAGCAGCCGCTGCCGGTCTTGCCCAGCGCCAGGTCGGTGGCGTAGTCGGTGAACGACTCGTCCAGCCACGGGCTGGTGTACTCGTCGTCGCCGACGATTCCGTACCACCACTGGTGGCCGATCTCATGGGTCAGCGCCGTGGTGCTGACCAGGTCGAGGACGAAGCCGGGGTACTCCATGCCGCCGAACCAGAAGCTGTTGTCGATGACGGCGTCCAACTCGCCGTAGGGGTAGGCGCCGAAGCGGGACGAGTGGGCGTCCACCGCGGTCTTCGCGGTGGCGAGCATCGACTGGGCGTTGGCCGAGCTGATGCCGGAGACCGAGTAGACGTTGATCGGGGTGCCGGCGGCCGAGGTGCCGGAGATCTTGCTGAACGGGCCGGCCGCCCAGGCGAAGTCCCGCACCTGGGAGGCGGTCGCCGTGGTGACGGTGCGGCCGCTGGAGCCGGCGGCGTCGACGGAGGCGCCGGTGGCCGGCACGAGCAGGGTGTTCGGGTGGTCGAGGGTCACCCGGAAGTCGGCGGCCAGGGAGTAGAAGGACTCGCCGTTGTTCGTGTACGGGTCCAGATGCCAGCCCGCGCCGTCCTTCACCGCCAGCACGGGCAGCGCGTTGCCGATGAAGCTGAACGCCCCGTCGTGGCCGAACCGGTCGGCGCCGCTGGGCACCGTGATGCCGAGGTCGAAGCCGATCGTGGCGCTCTGCCCCTGGGCCAGGGGCGCGGCGAGGGTGACCTGGAGGGCCGTGCAGCCGACCGACAGGGCGCCCGCGGCGCCGCCGGTGAGATTGCCGACCGTGATCGGCATCGCGGCGCAGGTGCCGTGGTAGTTGTCCCAGAGGCGCAGGTACACCTCGGTGAGCGCGGTCGCGGAGGCGTTGGTGAAGGTGGCGCTCTCGTGTCCGTTCCACACCGTGCCGGCGGCGTCGCTGGTCAGGCTGACGGTGTACGACGGGGCCGCCGGGGTGCGGACGGAGTCGGCGGGCGGTGCGGTGTCGCCGGAGGTGTCGAGCGCGACGTCGTCGAGGACGAAGTTCGTCTTGAGGCTGGAGTCCTCGACGCCGGTGAAGGCGAGGCTCACGGTCTGGCCCGCGAACGCGGACACGTCGAACGACTTGCGGACGTAGCCGGTGTTCATGTCGAGGTTGGAGTACGTGGCCAGGGTCGTCGTGCCGATCTTGGCGGTGAGCTTGTCGTACGCGGTGGACGACGTCGTCTCCGTCGTGTCGATGTGCAGCCAGAACGTGAGGGTGGCGGAGGCGCACCCGGAGGGGACGGCGACGCTCTGCGCGAGGGTGTCGGTGTGCGTGCTGCCGACCCCGCCCAGCCAGGCGAAGGCGGTGCCTCCGTGGGCGGTCTGCCCGGCACGGCTGGTGATCACGGTGGTCGAGGACTGGGTCCACGAGGACGCGCCGCTCTCGAAGCCGCCGTTGACGACGACCTGGGCGGGTGTGCAGGCGGCGGCCGCCGGGGCCGCGCCGCCGGACGCGGCGCCCACGGACGCGCCCGGCGCGGATGCGACGCCTCGCGACGCGGCGCCGGAGCCCGCGGGTGCGGCCCCGTCCGGCGCGGCGGCTGCCGGGGACGCGGCGGGGAGCGAGACGGCGGCCAGGGCGGTCAGGGCGAGCGCGCCTGCGGCGAGCGCCTTGCGGGGGGTGGGTCTCACGCGTTGCTCCTTTGCGGCGGCCGGGTTTCCGGCCTGCTCGGTGGCTGTCCCCCGACGGCGTGGGTGTGCCGCGGGGCGGTGCGCGACGGTTGCCGGAAGCGTGACAGATCTGACGCGGGCATGCCATCCGTGGCGGGCAAAGGGACGGTACCGGAAAGCGGACGCGGCGCCCCCGCTCATCGGCGGGGACCCCGGCCGCAGCCGGGCCCGTCGCCCGCCCGGCTCGGCCGTCCCGGCGCCCACCCGTCCGCTGTGCCGTCCACTTCTTCGTCCGCTTCGTCGTCCGCGTGCTCGGCCGTCCCGGCGCCCACCCGTCCGCTGTGCCGTCCACTTCTTCGTCCGCTTCGTCGTCCGCGTGAGATCGGAAGAGCGTCGGGTGGGGAATGAGTG
>NZ_JBEPBI010000226.1:0-12305 GCF_040299045.1 Streptomyces sp. NPDC001027 | reverse complement strand
CGGTGCTGTTGCTCACCGGCGGCGCCGCCCTGACCGTGCGCCT
Source organism: Streptomyces sp. NPDC001027 (assembly GCF_040299045.1). Lineage (NCBI taxonomy): Bacteria > Bacillati > Actinomycetota > Actinomycetes > Kitasatosporales > Streptomycetaceae > Streptomyces > Streptomyces sp. NPDC001027. Next base: position 12,262 of record NZ_JBEPBI010000226.1, on the reverse strand, counting down.
GCGTCGACGCTGAGACTCGGGTCGCACGGCGTTCAGCGGTATTGCTCAGGTCGTCAGTTGACGGTGACGGCCTCGCCCCCGTCGGTCACCGGGGCGTACTTCGCGGTGAAGAAGCCGTTGGCGAAGCAGAGGCCCGAGCCGGACGACTTGGTGAACTGCTGCTTGACGAAGGAGATGCTGTTGTCGGTGTTGCTCGCCGTGCCGGACAGGCTCGGCGCCTGGTAGACGCAGTTGATGCTGCCCAGCAGGGTGCGCAGCACGACCGTGGTCTGGATGACGGAGCCGGCCGCCGGGGTCACGGTGACGGTGCCGTCGGAGGCCACGCTGCTGGTGTACGGGAGCGCGTTGACCGTGATGCTGGTGACGCCGAGCACGCCGAGCACGTTGGCGGTGCAGCTGCCGAACGTGTGGGCGCTGAGCGACTCGGTGGCCGTGCCGGGCGCGGTGGGGTTGTCGGTGACGGTGGCGGTGAAGCCGGAGGCGGCGCAGGACAGGCCGCTGGTGCCGGTCGCGCTGGAGTAGAGGGTGGCGGTCGTGCCGCTGGCCAGGGAGGCGTTGAGGACGTCGCCGACGGCGACGTCGCCGGCCGGCGTCGTCAGCACGGCGCCCGCGGCGGAGGCCGGGGTGACGGCCGTGAGGGAGAGCGCGGCGACGGTTCCGGCGAGGGCGAGGAGGGAGCGGGAGCGGGTGCGCATTCGAGTGCCTCTTTCGGAAGTGGGGCTGTACTGGGGGGAGTTGCTCGGTGGGGTTGAACCGGCGTGTCGCTGGTGGCGACGTGGGGGACGCCGGGAGGCGTCCACCGCTGCCGGCCCGTGACGCCTTCTCCGTACGCGACGGACCGGCAACGGCAGGCGGCCGGCGACCGTTCGGAGGTCACTGATGAGTGACTCCGCACGGACCGGGCGGGAGAGGGCCGCCGGTCGCGGGCCGCTGGGGGAAGCGGCCGCGCCGACGGCCATGAAGGGATCGAGCGCGGGACCGAGGGCCCGTACTGGCTGAATGAGTCCGGGAGCGCGAACGATGTCGTCGCGCTGCGGATCCGGCGCCACGGATCCGGGCTGAGCCAGGGCAGTTGTAGACCTGATGGTCAGTCAACGTCAAGACGGTGAAACAAAGTTGAGGCTCCGGCAGGGGCAAGTGAAAGCCCCGGCGATCCACCTGGTCGGGGGATGGCACATAATGAACACTCTTTTTCCACATCTCCCTTGACCCGCCAGTGTAACCATCGGTAACTTCCTCGAAGGCTACTGCTGCGTAACGAGAAAGCCCTTGCGGTTTCCGGGAGTTGCGAGGAGGCGTGCGCAGCAGCCGCTGTCCGCGCCAGGACAACGTGCCGCTGAAGCCCAACCCGCACGACTTAGCGCATGGGAGCAGAAATGGCCTCGTCCCCGGACGTCAGTTCGTCCGCCGACAACACCCCCGAGAACCCCGAAAGCGGTTCCGCAGAGAGACGCGGCCGGGTCCGGCTGCGCCGGGCCGCCGTCATGGCGGTGCCCGCCACCTTCGTCGCCGCAGGACTCGCGGTCCTCACCGCTCAGGGCGCCCTGGGCGTGCAGTTCGCGATCTCCGGGATGCCGTTCGTGGTGACCGCCGACCGGCTCGACGGTGAGGGTTTCGCGCAGTTCGGCGGACTCGACAGCATGATCGAGGACAGCCCCAACCAGGGCGACACCGGCGGTCAGGTCCTGGTCGTCACCTCGGTCGTGAAGAACGGCAAGATCACCAACATGTGCCAGAGCGTCGACCTCGGCGGCATCCAGCTCGTGCTCAAGGCGGGCGGCGGGTCCACCCCGGTCAGCGTGAAGAACCTGGCCATCGACTCGGACGAGATCTCCGGCGACGCCGAGTTCAACAACATCGAGATCGGCCGCGACTCGAGCACGTTCGACAAGGTCCCGATCCAGGGTCCCAAGGGCGTCTACGGCCAGCAGGCCGACACGGTCGTCATCAAGAACCTGTACCAGCACAACTACGCGGCCACCGCCGCCGTCTTCAAGCTCCCCGGACTGAAGATGAGCTTCTCCAGCGAGGGCTGCAAGTAATGACCTTCACCCAGTGGCGGGACCGCTTCCGCGGGTGGAGAGGCCAACGGCCCTTCGCGGGCGGCCTGATGCTGGTCCTCGGCGGTACCGAGATCCTGGTGACCATGAAGGCGCCCCTTCCGGTCATCCTGCACGTCGGCATGCAGGGTCTGGCGGGCTACCTCCTGCCCACCCTGATGGTGGTGTGCGGTCTGCTGATCCTGTTCAACCCGACTCAGCGGCTGTTCTACTCGATCATCGCCATCCTGCTCTCCCTGGGCACCTGGCTCACCTCCAACATCGGCGGCTTCGTCGTGGGTCTGGTCCTGGGCGTCGTGGGCAGTTCCGTGGCGTTCGGCTGGCTGCCCGACCAGGAGCCTCGCGTGAGCCGCCGCAAGCGGCGCGAGGAGGGTCAGGGGCCGTCGACGACGCAGACGTTCATGAAGAGCGCGCCGCTGCCCGACGCGGGCAAGCCCGCCTGACGGCGGCCGCACCCCACTCACCGGCGGGGCCGGGACGACCTGCGCACAGCAGGCCGCCTCCGGCCCCGCCGCTCGTGCGCCGGCCCCGGGTCCGCGCCGGCGGCCCGGTCAGCCCCCCAGTCGCCCCGCACCGGGCACCGGGCACCCAGATTCGGCGACCACCCGACACTCGGCACTGGGTACACGGCACTTGGTAGACGGCACATGGCACTCGGCCCCCAGTACGGCGTTCGGCGCGAGAGATGCGCACTCCCGACGGCCCTGCCATGAAGGCGCGACGCGGCCCGCCAGGGGGAGGGCGGCACGCCTGCCCGGGGACACGTGACGTGCGGGGCGACCCGGCCACGGCGCACGGGAACGGATTCCGCCTGGACTGACCAACGGTCAACCCACCTGCGGACTTACGCCCGGACGCCCCTGCTCACCGCGTTCCGGATCACAATGCGGCAGCGTCTCCTCACACCTGGTGGGTGCTCACTTGACTACCAGTGGTCACACACGGTTGGCTCCGAGCCAACGCATGTCCTCTCCGCCGGTGCACACCCCTGCGTTCCGGCGGCGCTCGCCCCGTCCTCCTGCTCTGCCGCACAGCGAGGTGCAGCCCCCCATGAACACTCCCGTCCCCGCTCCCGTCGTTCCGTGTCCCCGCGGGTCCCTGCGGCTGGCCGCCCTCGCCGCGGCCTGCTGCCTCCTGCTCGCCGGCTGCACCGGCGCCGCCTCGTCCGGCGCCGACGCGAAGGGGGCGGGCGGCACGGGCGGCCGGATCAAGGTCGCCCTGGTCACCCACGGCGCCGCGAAGGACCCCTTCTGGGAGCTGGTGCGCAAGGGCGCGCAGGCGGCGGCCGCCAAGGACGGCGTCGACCTGACCTACGCCAGCGACTCCGACCCCGGCGGACAGGCCGAGCTGGTACGGGAGGCGATCCGCGACCATGTCGACGGCATCGCGGTGACGCTGGCGAAGCCGCAGGCCATGCGGAGTCCGGTGGCGGAGGCGAAGGCGGCCGGCATACCCGTCGTCGGCTTCAACTCCGGTATCGACGCCTGGCGTTCGCTGGGCATCCTCGAGTACTTCGGCCAGGACGAGAGCGTGGCGGGCCGCGCCGTCGGCGACAAGCTCGACGCTCTGCGCGTGAGACACGCCCTGTGCGTCATCCACGAGCAGGGCAACGTCGCCCTGGAGGCGCGTTGCGCGGGCGTGAAGAAGACCTTCGACGGTGAGACCCGGATGCTCTACGTCGACGGAACGGACATGGACGCCATGACCGCCGCACTGACGACCCGGCTGCGGCAGGATCCCGACATCGACGAAGTAGTCACCCTCGGCGCGCAGTTCGCGCTCGCCGCGGTGCAGGCGGCCGACAAGGCCGGCAGCAAGGCCGAGGTCGCCACCTTCGACCTCGACAAGGACCTGGTCAGCGCCGTCCGCGACGGCCGCGTGCAGTTCGCGGTGGACCAGCAGCCCTATCTGCAGGGGTATCTGGCCGTGGACGCGCTGTGGCTCCACAAGACCAACGGCAACGTCAGCGGCGGCGGTGTCGCGCCCGTGCTGACGGGTCCGGCCTTCGTCACCAAGGCCAACGTCTCCGATGTCGCACGCCTGGCCGCCGCCGGGACCCGCTGACCCGTCTTCGACCGCCCCCTCCCCCCTCCCCCCCCGCTGATCGCCCTAGGACGACTATGTCTCCACGGACAGGTGCCCGGCGCCGCCGACTCGGCTCCATACGTCTCTCGCTGTTCCTTCTCGCGCTGGTGCCCAGCGTCACCCTGGCCGCCATGTGGGGTGTGACGACGACGCAGATGTTCTCGGAGGGGCTGCGTCTGCGCGCGCAGACCCAACTCAGCCGCTCCACCGGCGCCATGGGCACCGAGGCGACCCTCGCGCTGCAGCAGGAGCGCAGCCTCTCGGCCGTGTGGCTGGCGTCGGGGCCGGCCGGCTCCCGGGCCGCGCTGGAGGCGCAGCGCCAGAAGACGGACGTGGCGGTCGCCAAACTGGTCGCCCGCGCGGAGGACATCCAGCGGGCTCCGGCCCGCGTCCGGGACCGGCTTTACTCGGTCGTCGCCTCCGTGGGCAGTCTGGAGTACTACCGTGGTCAGGTGGACGCCCCGGTCGACATCACCGCCGCGCAGGCACTGGACCAGTACACCTCGATCATCGACGACCAGATCCACGCCTTCCAGGAGCTGTCCCAGGTCGACGACGGCGATCTCACCTCACAGGCCGGACCGCTCGTCGCCCTCGAGCACGCGGCCGAGCTGGTGTCCGAGGAGGACCTGAACCTGACGCTGGCCGGGCCCTCGAAGCGGATGGACGACAAGACGTGGGCCCAGTTCGCGCAGTTGGTGAACAGCCGGCGCTGGCTCGTGCAGGACCAGATCGTGCCCTCGCTGACCGGCGCCGCGAAGACGCAGACCGAGCAGATCCTGACGAGTTACCAGTGGCAGACCCTGGAGGCCGTCGAGGACAAGGTGCTCGCGGCCCGCGCCAGGCAGGGGGGTAACGGCGACATCGTGCTGCCGGACGTGCAGAAGGAATGGCGCGCCGCCCTCATCGACGTCTCCGCCCAGTACGAGAAGCTGATCCGGCAGCAGACCACGGACCTGCTGCAGCGCAGCGCGGACGAAGCGCGCGGCCTGCTGATCACGGCCGCCTCGCTGAGCGCCGGCGGCCTCGTCGCCCTGCTGCTGTGCGTCGGCATGTCCTGGCGGATCACCCGCTCGCTGTCGCGGCGGCTGCGCGGACTGCGCATGGCCACGCTGGGGCTCGCGCACGAGCGGCTCCCCGACGTGGTGGCCCGGCTGGATCGCGGGGAGACCGTCGACGTGGACGCGGAGACGCCGCCGCTGGACTACGGCGGCGACGAACTCGGGCAGGTGGCGGCGGCGTTCAACACCGCCCAGCGCACCGCCGTGCTCACCGCGGTGGAACTCGCCGACACCCGGCGCGGTTTCGAGAAGGTCATCCTCGGCATCGCCCGGCAGAGCCAGAACCTGGTCAACCTCCAGCTCAGCAAGCTCGACGCGCTGGAACGCCGGCACCAGGACCCGGACGTCCTCTCCGGCCTGTACGAACTCGACTCCACGGCGAGCCAGTTGCGCCGCTACGAGGAGAACCTCGTCATCATCAGCGGCGGCCGGCCCGGACGCAGCTGGTCGGAGCCGGTGGCGCTGATCGACATCCTGCGCAGCGCCGTCGGCGAGGTCGCCGAGTACCAGCGGGTGGAGGTGCACACCGAGGAGGAGGTGTGCATCGCGCCGCCCGCCGTGGCGGACGTGATCCATCTGCTCGCCGAACTCATCGACAACGCGACCTCCTACTCACCGGCGCCCGGCCCGGTCGGGGTGCGGGCCACGCTGGTCGCCAGGGGGCTCGCGATCGAGGTCGAGGACCGCGGCCTCGGCATGTCCGAGGAGGACTACGCCTCGTTCAACGCGCAGCTGGCGGTCGCTCCGCAGTTCGACGTGGTGGCGCTCGCCGACGACCTGCGGCTCGGCATGTTCGTGATCGCCCGGCTGGCGACCCGGCACGGCATCGGCGTGACCCTGCGCTCCTCGCCGTACGGCGGCACCACCGCGATCGTGCTGCTGCCGCACGAGGTCGTGGTCCGCGAGTCGCCGGACGGCGACGACCCGGCTGCCGGGATCTCCCGCACGGCGTCGCCCGCCGGACGCGTCGCCGAGGCCGGCCCCGGCCGGGGGGCGTCCGACGTCTCGTCCCCGGGACCGGACGCGCCCGATGCGCCCGATGCACCGGACGCGGCCCGCGAGGAGCGCGGGGAGCGCGACGCCGTGCGGGAGTCCGTCGACGGGTCGCCGCAGGACTCCCCCGGCACGACGACCGCGGCGGCCGCGGCTCCCGGCGACGCGCGGCGCGTGTCCGGCACGGAGACGGACCAGCACGGCCGGCCCCGGCCCGACGAGGGCGCCTCCCTCGGCCCTGACCGCGACCAGGACCCGGGACGGGATCGGACCCAGGACCGGGAACCGGGCCGGGATCGGCCCCGGGACCCGGACCAGGACCAGGACCCCGACCCGGGACAGGACCCGGGACGGGAGGGCGGCCGTTCCGATCGCCGGACCCCGTCGCCGCTCCCGGTGCGCAAGGTCTCCGTCCCGGCAGACGGCTCGTCCTCCCCCGCGGCGGGCGTGCCCGTGGGGGCCAGCGCCCCTCTGGGCGGCCTCGCCCCGCTGCCGCGCCGGGTCCCGCAGACCAGCCTCGCCGACGAACTGCGCGAGGACCCCTCGTCCACCGGAGCCGCCGAGGACGACCGCGTCCTGGAGGACTTCACCGCCGAGCGCGCCGCGTCGTCCCTCGCCGGATTCCAGCGCGGCACGCTGCTGGCCCACGCCGACGCCGACGAGCCGCCGTCCGACCCGCAGGAGACGACCGCCGAGGAGGCCCCCGGCCCGCCGGTCACCGCCGCGGGCGCCGCAAAGACCCCGACACCGCCCGCCGACCGCTCATGAAGGACACCGCGATGACACCCTCCCTCCCCGGCGCCAACACCCAGCTCGACCAGTTGCTCACCGGTCTCGTCGACCGCGTCGCCGACGTCAACCAGGCCGTGGTCCTCTCCGAGGACGGGCTCGTGGTCAGCAAGTCCACCGGCTTCCTGCGCGAGGACGCCGAACGGCTGGCGGCGACGGCGTCCGGGCTGATGAGCCTCAGCAAGGGCGTCAGCATGGACTTCCGGGGCGGCCCGGTGCGCCAGGCCCTCATCGAGATGGCCCACACCTATCTGATCCTGACCTCTGCCGGTCCGGGCGCCCATCTCGTCGTGCTGGCCGGCAAGAACGCGGACGTCGGTGTGGTGGCGTACCAGATGAACATGTTGGTGAAGAAGATCGGCGAGCACCTGAGCGCGGCGCCGCGGGCCCATGTCGGTCCCGCCGTGCGCACCCACGGGGGGTGAGGTGAGCGGAGGCGACGAAGCGGGCCGGCTCGTGCGACCGTTCGCCCTGACCGGTGGACGGACCCGGCCCAGCCGCGCCGACTTCACGCTCATCACGACGGTGACGGCGGTGCATCCGCCGCCCGCCCGGGTGCCTCGGCCGCAGCCGGAGTACGCCCGGATCCTGCGGCTGTGCGCCCGTCCCGTCGCCGTGGCGGAGCTCGCGGCCCATCTCGACCTGCCGGTGAGCGTGGTCGTCATCATGCTCTGCGACCTGCTGGAGGCGGGTCTGATCACGGCCCGGCCGCCCCGCTCGGTGACCGGCTCCGCGGACCTGGACCTGGACCTGCTGCAGAAAGTGAGGGACGGCCTTGGCCGGATCTGACGGCGCCGCACCCGCCACCCGGCCGGCGGCGGCGCCCGACACCGTGAAGATCCTCGTCGCCGGCGGCTTCGGCGTCGGCAAGACGACCATGGTCGGGGCGGTCAGCGAGATCACGCCGCTGCGCACGGAGGAGCCGCTGACGGTCGCCGGGCTCGACGTCGACGACCTGAAGGGCATCGAGGAGAAACGGTCCACCACCGTGGCCCTCGACTTCGGGCGGATCACCATGGGCGAGGACCTGGTGCTGTACCTCTTCGGCACACCGGGCCAGCAGCGGTTCTGGTTCATGTGGAACGACCTGGCGATCGGGGCGCTCGGGGCGGTGGTCCTCCTCGACGTGCGCCGGCCCGAGTGCAGTTTCGCCGCCGTCGACTTCTTCGAACGCCGAGGCATCCCGTTCGTCATCGCCGTGAACGGCTTCCACGGCCTGCACCCCTACCCCGCGCAGGACATCAGGGAGTCGCTGGCGCTGCCGGCGCACGTTCCCGTGCTGCTCTGCGACGCGCGCGAGCGGGAGTCGTGCCGTGACGTGCTCATCGCGCTGATCGACCACCTGATCGACGACGTCACCGCCGGGGCCCGGCAGGGTTAGGGCGTCCCGCGGGCGTCGGCGCGCTCAGTGGGCTCCGGCCTCGCGCAGTACGGCGATCGTCTCCGGGTGGGGCCCCGCGGTCGCCCACTGCAGGGGCGTCAGGCCCGTGCCGTGGTCCTCACGGAGGTCGGGGTCGGCGCCATGGGCGAGGAGGACGCGGACGGTGTCGACGTGCCCCCAACAGGCCGCCGCGCACAGGGGAGTTCCCTCGGCGCCGAGGCCGGCGCTCTCGGCGTCGGGCGGCGCTCCGGCCTCGAGGAGTCTGCGCGCGGCGTCGGCCTGGCCCTGAACGCAGGCCGCATACAACGGAGTCGTCCCCTCGGCGTCGGCCGCGGCAGGGTCGGCCCCGGCTTCGAGCAGCCGGTCGACGTTCCTCCCGTCCTCGAACCGGGCCGCACGCACCAGACGCTTCGTCAGTTTCTTCTGCCGTCTCCTGTTCACGGGTGCCGACCCTAGTGACGGGGCGGTGTGCGCGTCGCCGGCATTTCTCATCGGCGCCCCACAGGAACGCGGCGGGAAACCGCCAAGCGTGTCCCGGCGATTGACCTGCGTCCCTCCCGCCCCTACTTTCTGACCGGCTCACCGAACTCGGTTCGACATATCGAATCACACCGGCTGTGTCCGGGCACCCCGCTGCATCCCCCTGGAGCGCACATGACCCCCGATCCGTCCCGCCGTCTCTTCCTCGGCGCGGCCGCCTCCGTCCCCCTGGCCCTCACTCTCGGCGTGCCGTCCGCCCGCGCGGCCGACTCCGCGTACGCGATGGCCTACTTCACCGAATCGACGAACCTCGGCGACGGCACCGACTACGGCCTGCATCTGGCCGTCAGCACGGACGGGCTGCGCTGGATGCCGCTGAACCAGAACAATCCCGTGGTCACCCCCACCGAGGGCGCGCTCGGGCTGCGCGACCCGTTCATCCTGCGCAAGCAGGACGGCGCCTTCGTGGTGCTCGCCACCGACCTCAAGGGCACCGACTGGAACTACGTCAGTCAGTACGTCCACGTCTGGAACTCCACCGACCTGCGCACCTTCACCGGATACCACCGGCTGAAGCTGCACGACATGAACACCCACAGCTGGGCTCCCGAGGCCTTCTGGGACGCGGGCCGCGGCCAGTACGCGCTCATCTACTCGGCCGTCAACAGCAGCGGCCACAACGTCATCATGGTCAACTACACGACCGACTTCGTCACCGCCTCGGCCCCCCAGGTCTTCTTCGACCCCGGCTACGACGTGATCGACGGTGACATGGCCGTCGGCGTGAACGGCGTCAACTACCTCTACTTCAAGAAGAACGGCACCCTCCTCGGCGCCAGGTCCACGTCCCTGAACCCGGGCAGCTTCACCCCCTTCAGCACCGCCGTCTCGCACGGCGGCACCGAGGCGCCGACCCTGGTCAAGTCCCTCACCTCCGCGAACTGGTACCTGTGGGGAGACACCTACACCCCCAACGGCGTCTTCTACGCCTGGCAGTCGACCGACCTGTCGGCCGGCTCCTGGACGGCACTGGACCAGAAGAACTACACGCAGCCGGTGAACTCCAAGCACTGCGGCATCACGACGATCACGTCGGCCCAGTACGACAACCTCGTGGCCAAGTGGGGCGCCCCGTCCTGGAACCGTCTGAAGTCCTACAACTTTCCCGGCCGTTACGTGCGCCACGCCGACTACCTCGGCCGGATCGACGAGTACCCCGTCGAGCCGTACAAGGACTCGCTGTGGACCCTGGCGCCGGGCCTCGCGGACAGCTCCGGCGTCTCCTTCCGGTCCGTGAACTATCCCACCCGGTATCTGCGGCACTACGACTACGCGCTCCGACTCGACGTCAACGACGGCACGTCGACGTTCGCCGGGGACGCGACGTTCTACCGGACGGCGGGACTCGCGGACTCCAGCTGGTCGTCGTTCCGCTCGTACAACAACCCCACCCGGTACATCCGGCACGCGAACTACGCGCTGCGCATCGACCCCGTCTCGACGGCTACCGACAAGCAGGACGCGACGTTCTCCGTGGGGTACTGAACCAGCGGGCCACGACGGCGCGTTCTCACATCCGCGCGAGAACCGGCAGCAGTCCGGCGGCCGCCGTCACGTCGTCGGTCAGGGGGCGGTCGTCCGTGCCTGCGGGCAGGGCGGCCGCCGCCACGGCGAACGCGGCGACCGGCGGCGGTCCGGGCAGCATCCTCAACGCCCGTACCGCGGCGACGAGTTCGCAGGCGAGGACGACGGTGTAGGCGTTCGCCGCGCGCATGGCCTGGCGGGCGGCCTGACCGGCGAAGCTCGCGGCCTCCTCCAGGCCCCGCGACAGGACGGCGTGCCCCGCCGACGCGGGCGTCGCGCAGGAACGGAGCTCCGCGAGCGCCGAGTTGGCGGTGTACTCGAGGATCATCGCGCCCGAGCTGCTCGCTGGCCATCCGCCGAGGAAGGCGGGCAGTGCGGTCAGTCCGGGGTCGCCGAGCGCGGCCAGGCGGGCGGCGGAGAGCTGCGCGGTCTGCAGCAGCGCGAGTCCGGCCGCGTCCAGGGCGAGGCCGAGCGGGGCGGCGAAGAAGCCGCCGTGGTGGTAGGCCGCCGCGCCGTCGGGATCCATGAGGGGGTTCTCCGAAGGGCAGTTGATCTCCACCTCGACGATCTCGCGCAGCCGTTCGGAGGCGTCCAGGGCGCAGCCGTGCACCTGAGGGAAGGCACGGAACCCGAAGGGGTCCTGGACCCGGCCGCCCGGACGGGGCGCCGGCCGGCCGGGCAGTCCGAGCAACCGCCGGACCTCGCCGGCCGCGTGGGCCGCGCCGGGATAGGGCCGCAGTGCGTGCACGGGCGCCGCGTACGCCTCCGGCGACCCGGACACCGCGACGAGCGAGAGTGCGGCGACGGCGTGCGTGGCGCGCAGCAGCATCGCAGCCTCCCCCTGCGCCAGAGCCGCCTGCGCCAACGCCAGGGCGTTGCTGCTGAGCAGCGCGAGGGCGTCTCCGGCCTGCAGGACGACGGGAACCGGGACGCGGCCGGGGAGCGCCGCGCCGGACCCACCGGGCGCTGGGGCGAGGGCAGCGTGACCGGGCAGAGGGGTCCGGTCGGTCGGCGCGGCGGGCAACGCAGCTGGCACGACGATGAGTTGGGAGCCGTCGACAGCCCGGACGCCGGGCGCGACGTGGCCGCCGGGCGCGACGGAGACGGCGGGGACGCCGGGAACCCCGTGGACGGCAGGGACCGCGGGGACGGCAGTCCCGCCGGGTGTGCCGGTACCGGTACGTGCGCCGACGCCTGTGGATGCCCCGGCGCCGGTGACCCCGTCAGCGCCGGTGACCGCGCCGGTGCGAATGGAGACGTCCAGGGCGACCGGTCCTTCGCCGACCGGGGCGGCGGTCACCCCTGCATCCCTGCCGCCGCGCGTCACCGCGCCCCGGTCCGCGTCGTTCACGGCGATCGCCGCCGGCGGCACGGCGGACTCCGCGAGCGCGACGGGCGCGGCGGGCACGCCAGGCGCCGCAGGCGTGTCGGACGCCATCGGCGTCTCGGGGGCCGCGGGCCGCCCGGTCGCGTCCTCCGCCCCCGCCCCCTCGCCTGTCCACGGACGTTCGCCGAGGAGGGTGAGACCCGTCTGGGCCAGCGCCGTCAGGTCGCCGGTGCCGACGCCGCCGTACTCGTTGACGGCCGGGTGGACGCGAAGCCGCAGGGCCTCGACGAGGGCGTCGACGAAGGCCGGCTGGATGCCGGAGCCGCCGGCGAGGAGTTGGTTGGCGCGGATCGCGAGCATCGCCCGGACCTGGCGGCCGGGCAGCAGGTCGCCCGCCCCGCCGGCGTGACTGCGCAGCAGACGCAGTCCGTGCGCGACCTCGTCGTCCTCGTCGACCGCCACGGAGCGCTGCGCGCCCACGCCGGTGCCGCGGCCGTACAGC
>NZ_JBEPBI010000225.1:0-12438 GCF_040299045.1 Streptomyces sp. NPDC001027 | reverse complement strand
CCGGCGAATCCAGCGCCGGGGCCCCTCCGCCTGTTCGCTCGAGGATCAGTCGTGCCAGGCTCCGAAGTCCTCCAGCAGGCGCTGGAGGGGCTCGAAGACGCCGGGGGCGGCCGCGATCGCCAGATCGCGTCCGGGGCGCTCTCCGGGCCGTCCGCCGGTCAGCGCGCCCGCCTCCCGGGCGATCAGGTCGCCCGCCGCCAGGTCCCAGGGGTGCAGGCCGCGTTCGTAGTAGCCGTCGAGGCGGCCGGCTGCCACGTCGCACAGGTCCACGGCTGCCGATCCGCCGCGGCGGACGTCCCGCAGCAGCGGGATCAGCCGCTGCGCGACGTCGGCCTGGTGGGTGCGGACCTCGGTGACGTAGTTGAAGCCGGTGGAGACGAGCGCCTGGTCGAGGGGCGCCGCCGGCCGGCAGGACAGGGCCCGCTCGTCCTCGCGGGCATCGGTCGCCCAGGCTCCGCCCCCGCGCACCGCGCGGTACGTCTCACCGCGCATGGGGATCGCGACGACCCCGGCGACGGTCTCGCCGTCCTGCTCGGCGGCGATGGAGACGGCCCAGGTGGGGAGGCCGTACAGGTAGTTCACGGTGCCGTCGAGAGGGTCGATCACCCAGCGGACGCCGCTGCTGCCCGCGCTTGCGGCGCCCTCCTCGCCGAGGAAGCCGTCGTCGGGGCGGCGTTCGGCGATCAGACCGGTGATCAGTTTCTCGGCCGCGATGTCCATCTCGGTGACGACGTCGATCGGGCTCGACTTGGTGGCGGCGACCGCGAGGTCGGCCGGACGTCCGTCGCGCAGCAGCTCGCCGGCGCGGCGGGCCGCCTCCTCGGCGATTCGGAGCAGTTCCGTGTGCAGGGGGTCGGTCACGCCGTTCCTCACGCGTAGGGGCTGTCGGCGCCCGCGGCGGCGGGCTTGGGGGCGCGGGCGGGGCAGCAGCCCACCGGGCACAGGTCGTGGCTCGCCCCCAGCGCGCCCAGGGCGCAGGGGGCGACCTCGCGGCCGCTCTCGGTCGCGGCGCGTTCCAGGACCAGTTCGCGGACGGCGGCGGCGAAGCGCGGGTCGGCGCCCACGGTGGCGGAGCGGCGCACCGGCAGGCCGAGCTCCCGCGCCTTGGCCGTGGCCTCCGTGTCGAGGTCGTAGAGGACCTCCATGTGGTCGGAGACGAAGCCGATGGGGGCCATCACGACCGCCGGGACGCCGGCCGCGTGCCGTTCCTCGAGGTGGTCGCAGATGTCCGGCTCCAGCCAGGGGATGTGCGGGGCGCCGGAGCGGGACTGGTAGACGAGCTGCCAGGGGTGGTCCACGCCGGTCCGGTCGCGGACTGCTTCGGCGACGAGCCGGGCGGTGTCCAAGTGCTGCTTCACGTACGCGCCGCCGTCGCCGTGCTCCTCGACCGGACCGGAGGCGTCGGCGGCGGAGATCGGGATCGAGTGGGTCGAGAAGGCGAGGTGGGCGCCGTCCCGGACGTCTTCGGGGAGGTCGGCCAGCGACCGGAGCACCCCCTCGATCATGGGCTCCACGAAGCCGGGGTGGTTGAAGTAGTGCCGCAGCTTGTCGACCCGGGGCGGCTCCAGGCCCTCGGCCTCCAGCGCGGCCAGCGCGTCGGCGAGGTTCTCGCGGTACTGGCGGCAGCCGGAGTAGGAGGCGTAGGCGCTGGTGGCGAGGACGAGGACGCGCCGGCGACCGTCGGCGGCCATCTCGCGCAGGGCGTCCGTGAGGTACGGGGCCCAGTTGCGGTTGCCCCAGTAGACCGGCAGGTCCAGTCCGTGCTCGGCGAAGTCCTTGCGCAGGGCGTCCAGAAGGGCGCGGTTCTGGTCGTTGATGGGGCTGACCCCGCCGAACAGGAAGTAGTGCTGCCCGACTTCCTTGAGGCGTTCCTTGGGGATGCCGCGCCCGCGCGTCACGTTCTCCAGGAACGGGACCACGTCGTCCGGCCCTTCCGGGCCGCCGAAGGAGAGCAGGAGCAGGGCGTCGTAGGGGGTGGCATCGAGCGCGTCTCGCATGGGTCGATCCTGCCACCCGGCTCCGGCGGACGCGGCAGGGCGGGGCGCCGGACGGGAGGGCGGCCGCCCGCCAGGATGCGTTAGGGTTGCCTAAGTTCGTCAGTCGTATGAGCTGCTTCACGCCTTACCGGCTCCGCCGGGGTCGGCCCGCCCGCCGAGTCCCTGCCGAGCCGCCTCCCTCACGCCGCGCCGGCCTCGCACACGCGCGTGACCGGACCTCCGGAGATCCCCGTGCCCAGCCCGTACAGCGCCCTCTTCGCCGCTCCCGGCTCCAAGAGCTTCTCCGCCGCGGGGTTCATCGGCCGGATGCCGCTGTCGATGATGGGCATCGGCGTGGTCACGATGGTCTCGCAGCTCACGGGCCGCTACGGACTCGCGGGCGCGCTGTCGGCGACCATCGCACTGGCGGCGGCTGTCTTCGGACCGCAGATCTCGCGTCTGGTTGACCGGCACGGTCAGCGCAGGGTGCTGCGCCCCGCGACCCTGGTCGCCCTCGGGGCCGCGGCGGGGCTTTTGCTGGCCGCGCACTTCGAGTGGCCCGACTGGGTGCTGTTCGTGTGCGCCGCCGGCGTCGGCACGGTGCCCAGTCTCGGCGCGATGATCCGGGCGCGCTGGGCCGCCCTGTACCGAGGCACCCCCCGACTGCACACCGCGTACTCCTTCGAGTCCGTGGTCGACGAGGTGTGCTTCATCTTCGGGCCGATCATCTCCATCGGTCTGTCCACGGCCTGGTTCCCGGAGGCCGGACCACTGCTCGCGGCCTGTTTCCTGGCCGTCGGGGTCTTCTGGCTGACCGCCCAGCGGGCCACCGAGCCCGCGCCGCACCCGCGCGACGAACAGCACGCCACGGGCTCGGCGCTGCGTTCGCCGGGGCTGCAGGTGCTGGTGGCCACCTTCGTGGCGACCGGCGCGATCTTCGGAGCGGTCGACGTGGTCACCGTCGCGTTCGCCGACGAGCAGGGCCACCAGGCCGCCGCCAGCGTCGTCCTGGCGCTCTACGCGGCCGGCTCCTGCCTTGCGGGGCTCGTGTTCGGACTGCTGCGCCCGAAGGGTCCGGCGGAACGACGCTGGCTGCTGGGCGTGTTCATGATGGCCGTGAGTATGATCCCCCTCCTACTGGTCGGAAACTTGCCGTTCCTGGCCGTGGCGCTGTTCGTAGCGGGCCTGGCGATCGCTCCCACGATGATCACCACCATGTCCCTCATCGAAGAGCACGTACCACGCGCGCGATTGACCGAGGGCATGACCTGGATCAGCACCGGGCTCGCGGTCGGCGTCGCGCTCGGCTCCTCCATCGCCGGCTGGGTCATCGACGCGGCCGGGGCGCGGGCCGGGTACGGGGTTCCGGCGGTGTCCGGGGCCGTCGCGGTCGCGGTCGGTTTCCTGGGGTACCGCCGGCTGAGCAGGCCGGCGCCGGGTCGTGGAGGCACCGTTGAGCAGCACAGCGAGCGGGAAGAACGCCGTCTGGCGTAACTGGGGCGGCAACGTCGTCGCACGACCCGCGCGGGAGGTCACACCCGCCTCCGTCGACGAACTGGCCGCCGCGGTGCGCCGGGCCGCCGAGGACGGGCTGAAGGTGAAGGCGGTCGGCACCGGCCACTCCTTCACGTCGATCGCCGCGACCGACGGCGTGTTGATCCGCCCTCAGCTGTTGACCGGCATCCGCGACGTCGACCGGGAGAACATGACCGTCACGGTCGAGGCCGGCACGCCGCTCAAGAGGCTCAACCTGGCTCTCGCGCGCGAGGGCCTGTCGCTCACCAACATGGGCGACATCATGGAGCAGACGGTGTCGGGCGCCACCAGCACCGGCACCCACGGCACGGGGCGCGAGTCGGCGTCCATCGCCGCGCAGATCAAGGGCCTCGAGCTGGTGACGGCCGACGGCTCGGTGCTCACCTGCTCCGAGAAGGAGAATCCGGACGTCTTCGCGGCGGCGCGGATCGGCCTGGGCGCCCTCGGCGTCGTCACCGCGATCACCTTCGCCGTGGAGCCGATCTTCCTGCTCACCGCGCGCGAGGAGCCGATGCCCTTCGACAGGGTCCTGGCCGACTTCGACGAGTTGTGGGCCGAGAACGAGCACTTCGAGTTCTACTGGTTCCCGCACACGGGCAGCACCAACACCAAGCGCAACAACCGCAGCGCCGGGCCCCGCAAGCCGGTGAGCCAGGTCGCCGGCTTCATCGAGGACGAACTCCTCTCCAACGGCGTCTTCCAGGTCGCCCAGTGGATCGGCCGCGCGGCGCCCGCCACGATCCCGACCATCGCCCGGGTCTCGAGCAAGGCCCTGTCCGCGCGCACCTACACGGACGTCCCGTACAAGGTCTACACGTCCCCGCGCCGGGTGCGGTTCCTCGAGATGGAGTACGCGCTCCCCCGCGAGGCCGTGACCGAGGCGCTGC
Organism: Streptomyces sp. NPDC001027; assembly: GCF_040299045.1. Lineage (NCBI taxonomy): Bacteria > Bacillati > Actinomycetota > Actinomycetes > Kitasatosporales > Streptomycetaceae > Streptomyces > Streptomyces sp. NPDC001027. The sequence goes on along the minus strand of NZ_JBEPBI010000225.1, from coordinate 8,039 downwards.
GCGAGCTGAAGACGATGGTCGACCGCTCCGGTCTGCGGGTCAGCTTCCCCGTGGAGGTGCGCACCGCGCCGGCCGACGACATCACCCTGTCCACCGCCTCCGGGCGCGACAGCGCGTACATCGCCGTGCACATGGTGAAGGGCACGTCCTACACGAAGTACTTCACCGCCGCCGAGCAGATCTTCACCGCGCACGAGGGCCGACCGCACTGGGGCAAGATCCACACGCGGGACGCCGGGTACTTCGCCTCCGTCTACCCGCGCTTCGGCGAGTTCACGGCGCTGCGGGACCGGCTCGATCCCGACCGCCGGTTCCAGAACGACTACGTGCGCCGGGTCCTGGGGGAGTAGCGGACGCCGTCGAGGAGCCCGGCCCGCTCCGCGTCCTCGCGGCCGGGCTCTTCGACGCTTTCCGGCCTTTGACGCATACCGGCACGTCGCCTGCCGTTTCCAGACCGATACGGCCAGCCTCACCGGAAAGGGATGTACGGGGGAAACCGGGAGTACCGATTCGGGCGATTGCGTGAGGTACGCCACTTTCAAGATCGCGAAATGCCCGCCGCGAAGGGCCAAGTCCCACCTCGCGCCAGAAGTTGGGTGGCGCGCCAATCCACGCACGTGGCCCAAATGGAGTACTGTTGCGAGCCCTGGACCCGGTCTCCCTCCAGGATGTCCGGGGCCTCCCCGGACCGCCCCGACGGGGACCGGTCGCACAGGGTGACGGCTTCGGTGACTCAGCGTGGAGAATAGGTAACCGTGCCATAACGGCGGCGCGGGACCCGTGCCCGACACGCCGGGCAACTCGGCAAGGTTGTGGCAGGCTGCACCCGGGCAGGCCACACTCGACTAGCGGAAGCAGCGACGCACGTGACGTCGGCAGGCACCACCCGGGAGGTCCCCATGCCCGAACTGCGTGTCGTGGCCGTCTCGAATGACGGCACACGGCTGGTGCTGAAGGCTGCGGACAGCACGGAGTACACGCTTCCGATCGACGAGCGTCTGCGCGCCGCCGTACGCGGCGACCGTCCGCGCCTCGGCCAGATCGAGATCGAGGTGGAGAGCCATCTCCGCCCCCGTGACATCCAGGCGCGTATACGTGCCGGCGCCACCGCGGAAGAAGTCGCCCAGATGGCCGGCATCCCCGTCGACCGTGTGCGCCGCTTCGAGGGCCCCGTGCTGGCCGAACGCGCCTTCATGGCCGAGCGGGCCCGGAAGACTCCGGTCCGTAGGCCCGGCGAGAACGCCGGACCCCAGCTCGGCGAGGCGGTCCAGGAGCGGCTGCTGCTGCGCGGCGCCGACAAGGACACCGTCCAGTGGGACTCGTGGCGGCGCGACGACGGCACCTGGGAGGTGCTGCTCGTCTACCTGGTCGCGGGCGAACCGCATTCGGCGAGCTGGACGTACGACCCGCCCCGGCGGCTCGTCCAGGCCGTCGACGACGAGGCGCGTTCGCTGATCGGCGAGTCCGACGACCTGGCCGCTCCGGAGCCCAGCTTTCCGTTCGTTCCGCGCATCGCCCGGCTGCCGCGCGACCGGCCGCTGGACCGCGCCCTCGACCGGGAACGGCCCAGCCTGCCGGCCCCGCCGTCCGAGCCGGCCGAGGAGAGCGTCGAGCGTGAACGCGACTCGCTGACCAGCCTGTTGGAGGCGGTGCCGAGCTTCCGTGGCGACATGGTCGTCCCGGAGCGCCCGGCGGACCCCGTCGTCGAGGAGCCGGACGAGCAGGAGCCCGAGGTCGAGGAGCCGCCGGCGCCCGCCGCTTCGGCCGGTTCCGCCTACGCGGACGTCCTCATGCCGCGTTCCGTCGGCAGCCACCGCGACCGACTCGTCGGGGCCACCGACCGCCAGGCCGAGGCGGACGGCGTCCGTCCGGGGCGCCGGGCCGCGGTGCCCAGCTGGGACGAGATCGTGTTCGGCACCCGGCGCAAGAAGCAGGAGTGACCGGGTCCCCGGACCAGCCCTGCGGGGCGTCCGCCGGTGCGCCGAGGCCGGCGCGCACGGCGCTGCCCGTGCAGTCTGGGCAGATCGTGCAGAAGGAGGGCCGCACCGGTTCGGTGCGGCCCTCCTGTGCTGTCCGCCCGGTGGGATCACTCGGGGTCCGGGCCCACGGCCACCGGCCGGGACGGGTCCGAGGACCACTCCGACCAGGAGCCGACGTACAGGGCCGCGGGAATGCCGGCGACGGCCAGGGCGAGCACCTCGTGCGCGCCGGAGACGCCCGAGCCGCAGTAGACGCCGACCTCGGCGCCGTCGGACGCGCCCAGGGCCTTGAAGCGGTCCCTCAGGTCCTCCGGGGGCAGGAACCGGCCGTCCGGACCCACGTTGTCGTTCGTCGGCGCGGAGACGGCGCCCGGGATGTGCCCGCCGACGCGGTCGATCGGCTCGACCTCGCCCCGGTACCGCTCCCCCGCGCGGGCGTCGAACAGCACTCCGGAGCGGGCGAGGGCCGCGGCCCCGTCGGCGTCGAGGAGGCCCGTGTCGCCCGGGACCGGAGCGAAGTCGCCCTCCACGCGCGCGGGGACGTCCGCCGAGAGATCCCCCCGCCACGACGGCAGTCCCCCGTCCAGGACCCGCACGTCCGGGTGACCCGTCCAACGCAGCAGCCACCACGCGCGCGCCGCCGCCCAGCCCTGCCCGCCGTCGTACACCACGACCGGCCGACCGGCGAAGACGCCCGCCTCACGCATCGCCGCCCCGAACTCACCCAGGTCGGGCAGCGGATGACGGCCGGTCGCTCCCGCGGCGCCCGCGAGATCACGGTCCAGGTCGACGTAGACCGCGCCCGGCACGTGCCCGGACGCATAGGCGGCGCGGCCGTCGAAGGGCGGCTCGCCGGCCGCCTTCGCCGTGCTGAGCTGCCAGCGGACGTCGAGGACGACGGGCGGGTTCTCCCCCGCCAGGTCGTCGGCCAGTTCCGATGCGGTGATGATGGCGTTCATGGCCACCATCCTGGCGTACGGGGTGGCCCCGCCGCCCGCGTCCGGCTACTCTGCTCGGCCGGACAGCCTCGATCACGAGGCGTGCGGGATCGAGCACGTGCCGTACAGACGATCGGCATACGGCGACAACCGCGCGTGAACCCCGGGGAAACCCCCCACCAGGGATCCTCCGAGAGCGGCAGCGACACGACACCCCGAGTGGCCGAGGAGAGGGAGACGATGACCGAGGCAGGCGGGCCGGCCGGCACGATCGGCGCGACACACCCGCGGTACGCGCCGGGGACACCCTGCTGGGTGAGCCTGATGGCGCGCGGGTTGACGGCCACGCAGGAGTTCTACGGGCAGCTCTTCGGCTGGGACTTCCGGCCCGGCCCGGAGCAGCTCGGGCCCTACGTGCGCGCGCTGCTCGACGGCGAGGAGGTCGCCGGCATCGGCCAACTCCCCCCGGACCGCCATCTGCCCGTCGCCTGGACGCCCTACTTCGCCACCGACGACGTGGACAGCACCGCGGAAACGGTACGGCTGTGCGGCGGGACGATCGGGGTGGGCCCCCTGGACGCCTCCGACGCCGGGCGGCTGGCGATCGGCTCCGACCCCTCCGGCGCGGTGTTCGGCGTCTGGCAGGCCGCGGGCCACGTGGGCGCCACCGTCTCCGGCGTGCCGGGCACACCCGTCTGGAACGATCTGACGACCTATGAGACGGCGGGCGTCCGCAAGTTCTACGAGACGGTCTTCGGCTACGCCGAGGAAGCCGTGGAGTCCCCCGACCACGACTACGTGACCCTGCACGTCGGCGGTCACCCGGTCGCCGGCCTGCACGGCGTGGGCGCGGCCCTGCCGCGGGACCAGGGACCGCACTGGACGACGTACTTCGAGGTGGCCGACACGGACGCGGCGATGGTCCGCGTGGTCGCGCTCGGCGGACGGGTGCTCACGCCGGCCGAGGACAGCACGCACGGGCGGGTGGCGGTGGTGGCCGACCCGGAGGGCGCCCGCTTCGCCGTGATCCAGGAACCGCGGTAGTCAGCCGCGGCCCACGCCGTTCGCCGCCGCGCGTCGCTCAGATCTGCTGCACCGGCAGCACGTCCGGGGACAGCGCGGCCGCGCGCGCCGAGGCCGCGGTCATCCGGCGGCGGTGGTGTCGTCTGCACAGGACTTCATAGCCGACCGTGTCCGCCTGGTTCACGTCGCCGACGACGACCTGCGCGCCCTCGACCACCATGAAGCCGCCGACCGTGCGGGCGTTGTGCGTGGCGCGGGCGCCGCACCAGCACAGGGCCTCGACCTGAAGCACCTCCACGCGGTCGGCGAGTTCGACGAGCCGCTGGGAGCCGGGGAACAGCTTGGAGCGGAAGTCGGTGGTGATGCCGAAGGCGTAGACGTCGACGTCCAGGTCGTCGACCACGCGCGCGAGCTGGTCGATCTGCTCCTCGGCGAGGAACTGCGCCTCGTCCGCGATCACGTAGTCCGCGCGGCCGCCCTGCGAGAGGTGGTCGACGAGGTAGGCGTACAGGTCCTGACCGTCCTCGACCTCCACCGCGTCGGTGACCAGGCCGAGACGGGAGGACAGCTTGCCCTCGCCCGCACGGTCGTCGCGGGTGAAGATGATGCCCTGCAGACCGCGCGCGGAGCGGTTGTGCTCTATCTGGAGAGCCAGCGTCGACTTCCCGCAGTCCATGGTTCCGGAGAAGAACACCAGCTCGGGCATGGGGAGTTGAACGCCTTTCGGTGAAGTGAGGCGGAGCAGGGACGGTTTCGGGGCTTCAGGAGCGTACTTCGAGCAGGGGGACCAGCTGCTCGGCAGGGGTCATGGAGCCGTGGTTGCCGACCATCGACGACTCCTTGGGCTCCCGCTCGGAGGCGATGAGCAGGACGTCGTCCCGGGCGGCCGCGATCACGTCGCCGAGGCGGGCGCGCACCCGCTCGTCGATCTGCGGACCGAACCAGCCAGCGTCGATCGCCTCCTCCCGCGAGGCCACCCAGAACTGCTCGCCGAGCACCTCGCGCCAGCAGGTCAGGACGTCGTCCGCGGCGCCCGGCACGGCGTAGACATGGCGTGCGCGGCCTTCGCCGCCGAGCAGGGCGACGCCGGCGCTCAGCTCCCAGTCCGCGTCGAAGTCGATCCGGTGCTCCTCGTCGAACGGCACGTCGATCATGCCGTGGTCGGCGGTGACGAAGAGCGCGCTGCGCGGCGGGAGCTGCTCGGCCAGACGCTGGACCAGCCGGTCCACGTACATGAGCTGACCGCGCCAGGTGTCGGACGCGACGCCGTAGCGATGCCCGGCGCCGTCCAGTTCGGCGTAGTACGTGTAGACGAGGGAGCGGTCGCCGGCGGCGAGCTGCTCGGCGGCGCAGTCCATGCGCTCCTCGCCGGTGAGCCGCCCGTGAAACGTTCCGCCGCTGAGCGCGACCTTGGTCAGGGGGGTGTTCTGGAACGCGGGCGACGACACCTGGGCGGCGTGCACGCCCGCCCTGTCGGCGAGCTGGAAGACGGTGGGGTAGGGCTGCCAGACGCCCGGCGAGGTCCACGGCTGCCAGCGGAGCTGGTTCATCAGCTCGCCGGTGGCGGGATTGCGCACGGTGTAGCCCGGCAGGCCGTGCGCGCCCGGCGGGAGGCCGGTGCCGACGGAGGCGAGGGAGGTCGCGGTGGTCGCCGGGTAGCCGGCGGTGAGCGGGCGTCCGGTGCCGCCGCGCGAGCTGCCGAGGAGCGCGTGCAGGTAGGGCGCCTCGTCGGGGTGGTCCCTGATCTGCTCCCAGCCGAGGCCGTCGACCAGGAAGACGCAGTTGCGGTCGGCCGCGGTCAGCTCGGGGATCGCCGCGGTCGCGCCGGGCACGCCCAGGCCGGCCGCCAGCGTGGGCAGCAGGTCGGCGAGCGAGCCGGAGCCGTATTCGGGTACGGGCGCGGAGTCGACGGCGAGCGGTTCGGGGAAGTCCCAGGAGGCCTGCTGCGTCATCAGCGGGTGACGTCCGCTGTCGCCTCGGAGAGCGCCTGCGCGAAGGCGAGCGCCTGGCGCACCGTCTCCGGGCCGTCTCCGGCCTCGCTGACGCGCAGGCTGAGGTCGTCCGCCGTCGAGTTGCCGGTGTAGCCGTGGTCGGCGTCGCAGTTGGGGTCGCCGCAGGCGGCCGGCTCCAGGTCGATACGGGAGACCGCGCCCCAGCCGATGGTCAGCACCACCTCGCGCGGCAGCGTGCCCGGCGTGTACGACTCCGGGTTGGCGACCACGCGGCTGACGACGACCGACGAGATCCGGCCGAGCTTCACGGACTCCGTGGACGTCGTGGCGTACGGCGTCGGGGACGTGGTGTCGGCCGCCTGCTCGTCGGTGTGGCTGACGATGAAGCGGTTGCCGGTGAGCACCAGCACGGTCACATGCCGACGCACCTCGTTCTGGTCGAACGTGGTCTCCTGGTGAACCAGGTACGACCGGATCGGATCGCCGCCGACGGCAGCCTCCACCGCCTCTGCCACGAGGGCCGGGTAGTAGCCGCTGCGCTCGATCGCCGTGCGCAGCCCCTGGGTCGTCGTACTGGTCTTGGCCATGGGGTCCATCCTACGGGGACCCGCTGACTGCGAGGTGCCTCTCGCGATCGCTTCCCGGGGGCCGGCAGCAGGTGCGGGGCACGTCGCCTCGGCGGTGGGGCCGGCGCACCCGCGGGGCGAACCGCTGCCCTGGCGGCGCGTCCTCGCGCGCGTGCCCGAGCGCGTGCCCGAGCGCGTGCTCTCCGGACGATCTCCGGCCGGTGCGCGGCCACGAGGCAGGGGCGGGCCCGGGTCCGCCCGCGTCCGCGTCGAACGCGGCCGTGGCCGGGGGGCGTTCGGCCTGGCGGCAGTCCGGGCACCCGCGTACGGCGGGAGACGGCTCCCGGAACACGGGGTCGTGGAAGGCCGTCGGGCAGGCCAGGTGGGCGGGATCGGCGAGGACGAGTCCGGCCCGTGGGGGCGGGCGAGGTCCGACCCGGCCGCCGACCGGAACTCGCCCGGGGTCCGGGCCGTCACGTCCCGGTCCCGGCAGGCCCCCTCGGGCAGACCGACCTCGGGTGCTGCCGCACGGCAGCGGGAGCCCCGGCCTCCGGCGTCCGCGTCGGCGCTCCCCTGTCCCGCGGATCCTGGGCCGGGCGTGCGCCGCCTCAGTACACGGGCAGGGTCCGGGGGCCGAGGTCGTCACGCGCGGGCGGGGGCGCGAGGCGTACGGAGGCGCCGAGGACGCTCAGACCGTGCGGGGCGACGACCACCGGCTCCAGGGTGACGGCGACGACCTCGGGGTGGTCGTCGACGAGCCGCGAGACACGCAGCAGCAACTCCTCCAGGGCGCGGGTGTCGACGGGGGTCGAACCCCGCCAGCCGAAGAGCAGCGGGGCGGTGCGGATCGAGCGGATCAGCGACGTCGCCTCGCGGTCGGTGACCGGAATCAGTCGGTGCGCCATGTCCCCGAGGAGCTGCGAGGCGGCTCCGGCGAGCCCGAAGGACAGCACGGCCCCCGCCGCCGGGTCGATGACCGCCCGCACGACGGTGTCCACCCCGCGCGGCGCCATCGCCTGGACGACCGGCCGCAGCTCCTGCGGCCGCCCGAAGAGCTCGGTCAACTCGGCGTAGGCCCTGCGCAGTTGCTCTTCGTCGGCCAGGTCGAGACGGACGCCCCCGAGGTCGGCTCGGTGCCGCAGGTGCGGGGCGGTGGCCTTGAGGGCGACGGGGTAGCCGAGGGCGGCGGCGGCCCGCGCGGCCTCGTCGGGGCTGGGCGCGGGGGTCGCCCGGCGGACGGGGACGCCGTAGCGGCCGAGCAGCTCGGCGGTCTCCTCGGCGCCCAGGGTGAGTCCCTGCCCGCGCGCGAGGAGCCCGTCGATCAGTGCGGCGGCGCCCCGCTCGTCGATGTCCTCGTACTCGGGCACCTTGCCCGGGTCCGCCGCCTCGCGCCGCCACCGGGCGTACTTCACGGCCTCGGCGAGGGCGCGGACGGCGCGTTCGGCGGCCGGGTAGGCGGGGATGAGGTGTGCGCCCTCGGGCGGCTCGACGACGGGGGGCTGCAGCGGCCCGACGTCCTGCGCCGCGGCACGCGCGCGTGAGGTCGACTCCGCGCGCGGCGCGGTGCTCGCGGCGGCGGAC